>JBKBXK010000043.1:0-12359 GCA_046314095.1 Thermaurantiacus sp.
GTAATCCCGGCGCCGCTGCAGCTGCCCGAACCGGAACCCGGAACGCTCGCCACGGCCGCCGTGGCGCCGCGGGGGATGCTGCGGTCGGAGGCACTGGCTGCGGCCGTCGAACCGGCGCTCGTTCCGGCCGTCGCAGGCGGCGCCGATGTGCCCGCACCACGGCCGCTGGCGGAACTGCTGCGCGGCCAGCCGGTGCGCGCCGACTCGCTGCGCCTCGATCTCCGGCAGGGACGGTTCGCCCCGCCGGTTCGCTGGTGGACAGACCGGCGCTGGCAGTTTGCCGCGGCGTTGCTGGGGCTTCTGGCCCTGATCCTGGCGCTGGTGCCGCTCATTGCCGATCGCGTGCGCGATGGGCGGATCGTGGCGGCCTATGACGCGGCAACGGTCGAACTGGCGCAGCGTGCGCTTGGCCGCCCAGCGCCATCGGCAGAGGCCGCAGCCGAGGCGCTCGCGCTGGCGCGCCGCCAGCGCGAGAGCAGCGGCATTGCCCCGCGCCTTTCCTTCGCCACCTCCGCTCTCGCGGCCGAGCCGGAGGCCTTGCTGACATCCGTCCGCGCTGCCCCTGGCGGTCCGCTCATTCTCCGGCTCGAAGGTCCGGCAGACGCGCTCAATGCCGCTGCCAGGGCGCTTGCGGCCGGCCCGTTCGAAAGCGATCAGCAGGGAACGGCTGTCACCCTCGGCGCTGTGCGCGGACCCAACCCGACATCGGGCCCGTCGTCGGCGGCCACGGAGGCCGAGGCACGTTTTGTCTCAGCCCGGGCAGACGCTGCCTTCATCGCTCAGGCGTCGCTACCTGCGGAGGGAGCCGGTACCGCGACAGAGAGGGTTGGCAGGATGCTGACCGCTGCCGGGCTCGATGTGATGCCGGAGCGCCGGCCCGACGGCAGCGCCGCGCTGGCAATCACGGCGGTACGCAGCAGGGTGCTGCTGCCGCTGATTGCAGACATCGAGGCCGCCGGCGCGCGAATCTCTGATCTCGCAATCGACCGTAACGACGACGAGACGCTACGTGCGTCGATGAACCTGCAGGAGATGCCGCGATGATCTCGCTCAGCGCGCTCGCGCTCGCCGCCTCGGCGCTCAATCTCGGCGAATTGCCGCCACAGAAGCTGGAGCCTGGCCGCTGCGTCACCTTTCTCTGGGCGCGCACCAGTCCGCCGCGGCGCGTGGCGATGTTGACCGAGGTGCCGCAAACGCTGCGGGTGATGCACAACCGACGTGTCGTGGATCTTGCGCCGGGCGCGGGCTTCATGACCTTTGCCAGCGCCGACCTCATCATCACCCTGACGGTGGAGCTCACCGAGCGCGCCGGCGGCAGTCTGGCGGAGGGCGCGCTGCGGCTGGAGGAGCCGGGGAAGGACGCAATCGTGGTGCCGGTCGCCGGCCTCAGGACCTGCCAGTGACCGCTGCATCCACTGCCAACAGTGCGCGTAGCGCGGATACGAGGGCGAGCGGCTGATCGGCCATCACATGGTGGCCAGCATCCGGAACGGGCACCAGCATTGTGCCAGATGGAAGCCGCCGCACCATGTCGGCAACCAGCGGCTCAGGCATCAAGGTCGAGCGCTCGCCCCACATCAGTGCGACCGGGCACCTTGGCGCAACCAGAAGATCCCTCCCGTCCTGTGCCTCGAACTCGCTCCACAGAAACGGGTCGAACCGCCAGGTCCAGCCGCCCTGCACCGGCTTCAGCGAGTGGCGGGCGACGAAGTCAGTGATGTAGAGATTTGGGCAGGGCTGCGCCGGCGCCCAGCGGAACCTGGCGAGCGCAGCCTCGATCGTTGGATAGACGCGATGCGGCCTCGGCGCCTCACCGCTGCGGCGCGGGCGCCGACGCTGTGTCGGGTCGAAGGGCGTGTCGAGAATGATGGCGCGCGCGAGCGGCGCTGCCTCGCGATTGGCAAGTGCCATCAGCGGGAAACCGCCGAAACTGTGGCCGACCGCTGTGAAGCGACTTCCAAGCCCTGCCGCAGTGGCCACGGCGATCGCCTCAGCAACGAACAGATCTATGGCGTAGCGACTCCGGTGATCCGATTCACCCATGCCCGACCAGGAAAGGGCAGCAACCCGATGCGTGGCGGCAAAAAAGGGCGCGATGAAGCGCCACCAGTCCGCATGAGCGCCATTGCCGTGCAGCAACAACAGACCCGGTCTGCCCCGCTCTCCCCAGGCCAGATATGCAATATCCGCACCCGCGACAGAAACCACGCCGCGCTCGTGCTGCGCAGCAATTGCCGACTTGAACCAGTCGGGAGCCGGGGGGGATCGCCCAGCAAGGGCGGCCAGCGGCGCCGTCAGGTGCGGGTCTGCGAGGTCGGCCTCAGCCATAGGGACGGTCGGACCACCAGGGATAGAAATCGGGCATCTGGTCCGAAACCCGGTCCGGATAGGCAGGCGCGCGCTTTTCGAGAAAGCTCATCACGCCTTCCTTCGCATCGCCTGAACGCCCGCGCGCCCAGATTGCCCGGCTGTCGATCTTGTGGGCCTCCATCGGATGGTCCGCGCCCAGCATCCGCCACAGCATCTGGCGGGTCAACGCGATCGAGACCGGTGCGGTGTTCTCGGCGATCTCCCGTGCCAGCCCACGGGCAGCGGCAACAAGCGCGTCGGGCGCAACAACTTTCGAGACCAGACCCCCCTGAAGCGCCTCCTCGGCGCCGAACACCCGCCCCGTCATGCACCATTCAAGCGCCCTGGCGACACCGACGATGCGTGGCAGGAACCATGAGGATGCCGCCTCGGGCACGATGCCGCGCCGTGCAAACACGAAACCGAAGCGGGCGTCCGCAGACGCTATCCGGATGTCCATCGGAAGCTGCATGGTGACGCCCACGCCGACTGCCGGGCCGTTCACCGCAGCAATCACCGGCTTCAGGCTCTGGAAGATGCGGAGCGTCACCCGCCCGCCGCCATCGCGCACCGCTTCATGCGCATAATCGACACTGCCATCGGCCTTGAGCGGGCTCCCATGGCCGGCGCGCGAGGAAGCGGCATCGGTCCGCGCCGCATAGTCGAACGTTTTCGCGCCTTCCGAGAGGTCGGCACCGGCGCAAAAGGCGCGCCCCTCGCCCGTCACGATCACTGCGCGCACATCGTCGTCGGCGTCGGTGACGTCGAAGGCGGCGATCAGTTCGTGCATCATCCGGCCAGTAAAGGCGTTGAGCTTGTCTGGTCGGTTCAGGGTGATTGTGGCAACGCCATCCGCGACGTGCAGCCGGATTGTCTCGAAATCAGGGGTCATGCGGGTCTCCGGAAGCGCAAAACGGGTCTCAGGGAAGGAGGATGGTCGAGCCGACGGTTCTTCGCGCCTCGAGGTCGCGGTGGCAGCGGGCGGCGTCGGCCAATGGGTATCGCTGTCCGATGGTCACATCCAGCCGTCGGTTCCGGAGCATCTCAAGCACCCGCCCGGTGCCCGCTGCGAAATCCTTTGGATCGGCATAATAGTCGAACAGCGTCGGGCGCGTGGTGAACAGCGAACCCTTGGACGCGAGGATCGAGAAGTCGACCGGGCCGACCGGTCCTGACGCATTGCCGAAGCTGATGTGGAGCCCGCGCCGACACAGCGAATCGAGGGCCGCGCTGAAAGTGGCCTTGCCGACACCATCGATGACCACATCAACTCCACGACCAGCGGAAATCTCCCGAACCCGGCCGGGCATGTCGTCATAGCCCAGCACATCATCTGCGCCGGCACCGCGCGCGGCATCTTCCTTGCCGCTGGAAACCACACCGATCACCTGGGCGCCAACGGCCTTCAGCCACTGCACAAGCAGCAACCCCACGCCACCGGCCGCCGCCGTCACCAGAACGAGCTGACCGGGCCGCACCCTTGCGCACCGCTCCACCAGGAACTCGACCGTGCAGGCCTTGAGCCACACGGCCGCGGCAATATCCTCGGCAACCTCGTCAGGGAGCCTGACCACGGCATTCGCCGGCACCACCCGGTGGGTCGCATAGCTGCCGGGCGAGGCGGCGAAATACACGACGCGGTCTCCCGCATCGACGTTGGTCACGCCCTCACCCGCCGCCTCCACGATGCCAGCGGCTTCCATGCCGATGCCGGTCGGCATGGGCAGCGGATAGATGCCGGCGCGGTGGTAGGTATCGATCATGTTGACGCCGACGGCGCGGTGCCGAACCAGGATCTCGCCGGCGGCCGGCGCTTCAGCTGTGCATGACTCCAGCTGCATCGCCTCCGGTCCCCCCGGGGTCGCCACCAAGATCCGATGCATCGCCCACTCTCCCGCTGCCGGGCCTTCCTAACCGTGTCTTCAGGCCCCTGCCCCTTGCCCTAAAGGGAGGCTATGGCACATCCCCGAGCGCGTAAGGCAGGGCAATAGTCTTGGGAGAGGAAAGCCATGGACGAGTTCGACTTCCTCATCGTTGGTGCGGGCTCGGCAGGCTGTGCGCTTGCCGCCCGGCTGTCGGAGGATCCAGGTACGCGGGTCGCCATTCTCGAAGCCGGCGGCGAGACCGAGGCGACCATGGTGGCGATGCCGGCGGGTCTGGGCGAACTGTTGCCGCCGGAAAAGCCGAACGCGTTCAACTGGGGCTTCTGGACCGTTCCTCAGCGGCAGATGAACGGGCGGCGTCTTTTCTGGCCACGCGGGCGCGGACTCGGCGGCTCCTCGGCAATCAACGGCATGGTCTACATCCGTGGGCACCCGTCTGATTACGACCGGTGGGCGCAGATCGGCTGCACCGGCTGGGGATGGGCGGACGTGCTGCCCTACTTCCGCAAGTCGGAACATTCGGAACGCGGAGAGGACGACTTCCATGGCGCGGAGGGCCCGCTCAACACCCGCCAACGGATGCTGCCCAATCCGCTGAACGACGCTTTCCTTGAAGCGTGCCGCGAAGCGGGCCACCCGATAACCGACGATTTCAACGGCCCACATCCGGAAGGCGCGGGCATCTATGATTCGACCACCAAGGGCGGCGAGCGCTGGTCGGCTGCCCGGGCGTATCTGACGGAATCCGTTCGGCGCCGAGCGAATCTTGCCATCATTTCGCACGCGCTCGCCCATCGCGTGGTCATGGACGGGCGGCGCGCCACGGGAGTTGCCTTCCGCCAAGGCCCCGCGATACGTACGCTACACGCCCACACCACCATTCTCGCCGGCGGCGCAATCAACTCGCCACAACTGCTGATGTTGTCGGGGCTCGGCCCGGCAGCGCATCTGAAGGCGATGGGGCTGCCCGTTGTCGCCGACCGCGCCGATATCGGCGGCAATCTGCAAGACCATCTGGACGTGCTGGTGCAATGGCGCTGCACCGAGCCGATCACGCTCAACGGCAATGCGAAGCTGGCAACCAAGCTCGCCGCCGGAGTGCAGTGGATGACCCGCCGCGAAGGCAACGCCAGCCATGTTCCGACAGCGTGCGGCGCCTTCCTTTTCAGCCGCGAGGGGCTGGCCGCGCCGGATATCCAGCTGCACTTCATGCCGGTGAAGGGCCTCGCGCACGGCGTCGGCGGAGTTACCGCCGAACATGGCTACTCGATTCATGTCTGTCATCTGCGGCCTGAAAGCCGCGGCACAATCCGTCTCGCGTCGCCCGATCCGGGCGCACATCCCGCCATCGACCCCAATTATCTTGCCGCTGCCGACGACATGGACGCGATGGTTGCCGGCATCGAGCTGGCCCGCAGCATCGGCCGCCAGCCGGCGCTCAGGCGCTATAATGGCGGGGAAACCTGGCCGGGCGAGGGCGTCCCGGCCCAGGCGCTGCCGGAGATGATCCGCGACTGGGGCGAAACCATCTATCACCCGGTCGGCACCTGCAGGATGGGGCCAGACCCCGAGTCGGTTGTGACGCCTGATCTCAGGGTCCGGAAGGTCGAGGGGCTGATGATCGTAGATGCCTCGGTGATGCCGTTCGTCGTCTCCGGCAACACCAATGCACCCACGATCATGATTGCCGAGAAGGCAGCCGACATGATTCGCTCTGGCCGCAAGGCAACGCGCGCAGGCCCAAAGGCCATCGCTGCGTGAACGCCACGTCGTTCACAATCCCCGTCAACGAGACGGAATGCGAGTGGATCCGTTCGCGGGTCGAGTACTTCCGCTTCTTCGAGGAGCCGGACGGACACCAGTGGGAGCATGGGGCCAATCGCGGCTTCATGGAGCGGCTGCGCGCGCGCTGGCTGGATGGATATGACTGGGCGGCTTCGGTCGCGCGGATGAACCGCCTTCCGCACTTCTGTGTCGAGGTCGAGCCGGGCTTTCGCCTCCACTGCGTGCACCTCCGCTCGTCGCGTGCGAATGCGATCCCGCTTCTTGTCGCGCATGGCTGGCCGGGGTCGATCCGGGAGTTTGATGCGCTCTACGAAGAGCTGGCCGAGCCCGGCGACCCGGCAGCGCCGGCCTTTCATGTCGTGGCGCCCTCGCTTCCGGGCTATGCCTGGTCCGACAAACCGAAGGCGCCGGTCGGCCCGCGCGCGGTCGGCCGGCTCTATGCAACGCTAATGGACCGGTTGGGCTATGGCGGGTTCCTTTACCAGGGCGGAGACTGGGGTTCGGTCGTCGGCGGCTGGATGGGGCTCGATTGCCCCGCACTGATCGGTCTCCACCTCAACGGCTATGGTCTGCGCTCTGCCGACATGCGCGCCACCACCGATGCAGAGCGCGAGTGGCTCGCATGGGCACGGATGATCCGCCTCACCGAGACCGGATATCTCATGCTTCAGGGCACCAAACCGCAATCGCTTGGGTTTGCGATGATGGACAGCCCGATGGGCGTCGCTGCCTGGTTCGCCGAAAAATACTGCGGCTGGTCAGACACCAAGGGAGCAGCGGTTGCGCCCCCGTTTCCCCTCGACACCTTGCTCGACACCATCATGATATACCTGACGACGCGGACCTTCCTCACCGCCACCTGGCTCTACCGCGGCATGTTCCTGGAGGGCGGCTTCACCATTCCCGACGGCCGCCGAATCGAGGTGCCGACCGCGGTTGCCCGCTTCCCGCGCGATCTCCTCGCCTTCCCGCCGCGCACCATGGTGGAGCGTGGCTATGATGTTGTTCGCTGGACGGAATTCGAGACCGGTGGGCACTTCGCCGGCCTTGAGACCCCGGACCTGCTGCTACAGGATCTCCGCAGCTTCGCTGCAACACTGTGACGCGCACGGCGGCCGTGGCGCCATGGCCGCTCGTCGCGCTTCTCGCCGGCTCTGTCCTTCTTGCCTTCGGGCCATTGCTGGTGCGGCTGGCGGATGTCGCACCGGCAGCTTCGGCCTTTTGGCGGATGGCGCTGGCGGCCCCGCTGGTCGTTGCCTTCGCCCTGTGGCGACAGCCGGCCGGAATGCTGCCGGTTCGCGCGCTGCCATGGGGCCTCGGCCTTCTTGGCGGCCTGTTTTTCGCGCTCGACCTTCTGGCTTGGCATCTCGGCATCGTCCGCACATCGCTGGGCAACGCAACCTTGTTCGCCAACACCACCGCCTTCATGCTTGTGGCATGGGGCATGATCATGCTGGGCGAACGGCCGGAACGGCGCACGGCCATCGCGCTTGCGCTCGGTCTCGCCGGCACCCTCCTGCTGCTTGCGGTCTCGGCAGAAATCTCGCCGCAGAATCTGGTGGGCGATCTTCTGAGCCTGGCGGCTGCTGTCTTCTACCTCTTCTACCTGCTCGTCGTCATGCAGATGCGGGCAGTGCTCGGCACCGCGGCAGTGCTGGCGCTTGCAACAGTCGCTGGTGCGCTGTTCCTCCTGCCGGCCGCGCTTGCGCTTGGCGGCACCTTCTGGCCGACGGATTGGCGGCCGGTGGTGGCGCTTGCCCTTTCGAGCCAGGTCGTGGGCCAGGGTCTCATCATACTGGCATCTGGCCGGCTGCCTGCGACCGTTCTGGGGCTCGGCCTGTTGCTTCAGCCGGTCGTCAGCGCCGCGGCTGGCTGGGCGATGTTCGGCGAGGCCCTGCTGCCGATACAGGCCCTTGGCGCGGCAATGGTGCTCGCCGGGCTCGCGCTGGTGCGCCGCTGAGGCGCTTGGCAGGGCGCCCAACCCGCGATAGCAGCCGCAGATGGATCGACGCACTTTCGTGAAAGCCGCCGTATTGACCAGCCTTCTTCCGGGCGCTTCTCTGGCCTCCACCCCTCTGTCCGCCCCTCCGGTGGCGCGCCGGGGGGATTGGGTCACGCACATGCACGGGATCACCGTGCCCGATCCCTACCGATGGCTGCGCGACCCTGGCTATCCGAAGGTCACCGACCGCGAGATCCTTGCCTATCTCCGGGCCGAGAATTCCTGGTTCGAGCAAGAGATGGGCCCGCAGTCGATGCTGGTCGAGGCGCTGTTCGAGCAGTTGAAGGCGCAGATCAAGGACGATGAGGCGAGCGTGCCGGTGCCCAACGGCGCCTTCGAATACTGGTGGAAGTTCGAGCCCGGCGCGCAGTACCGGCAATGGTGGCGAAGGCCCCGAGGGGCCGCCGATGGTGACGAGATCATCCTGTCGGAGCCAGCGATGGCGCGGGGGCGGGAGTATTTCCGCCTCGGCACTCTCGCCGTCTCCCCCGACGGGCGGCGACTTGCATACAGCTTTGACGACAGCGGCGACGAGCGGTTCGTACTGCGGGTGCGGGATCTGGAGACCGGCAAGGATATCGAGACCGTTGCACCCGATTCCGTTGGCGCCGTCGCGTGGACAGCCGACAGCGAAGGTCTCGTGTGGGCCCAGGCATCCGAACAATGGCGGCCGGACAGGGTGCGCCTGCATCGCCTCGGCACACCGTCGGGCGATGACCCGCTGCTTTATCAGGAGCCGGAGGATTTCTTCATCAGTGTCTCGGCAAGCCAGGACAGGCGCTGGATTTTCGTGACGGCCGCCCAGTCAGCGACACGAGAGGTGCGTATCATCGACGGCACGCGTCCAGAGGCGCCAGTGCGGCTGGTGAGGGCGCGGACCCCGGGACTCGAATATTCGGTCGACGCCAGCGGCGACTGGTTCTTCATCCGCGCCAATGACAGCCACCCGAATTTCCGGGTTGCGGCCGCACCGCTGAACGACCCGTCGGACTGGAAGACGCTCGTCGAGGGCGACGAGCGGATCTATATCACCGGGCTTACGCCCTTCTCTTCCTATGTCGCCATCGAGGAGCGACTCGACGGCCTCGATCAGGTGCGGCTGTTGTTTCCCGACGGCCGGCAGCGGCGGGTGGCCTTTCCGGAGCCCAGCTATGCCGCGGGCCTCGGCAACAATGCCGAGGCCGACGCGCCGCTGCTGCGGCTGTCCTACTCTTCCATGGTCACGCCCAACACCGACTATGACTATGACGTGACGGCGGATCGGCTGATTGTCCGCAAAGTGCAGGAAATTCCGTCCGGCTACGATCCCTCGGAGTATGTCACCGAGCGCCTGATGGCTCCTGCGCGCGATGGAGCCCGTGTGCCGGTGTCGCTGGTCTACCGCAAGGGGTATCCGAAGGACGGAAGCCGTCCGCTTCATGTCTATGCCTATGGCAGCTATGGCTATGCCATTCCTCCAAGCTTCGCGGCCTCGCGCCTGGCCATGCTCGACCGGGCTGGCTTTGCCTATGCCATTGCCCATGTCCGCGGCGGCGACGATCTCGGCCGGCACTGGTATCTGGACGGCAAGCTTGAAAACAAGGCCAACACCTTCAACGATTTCGAGGATGTGACGCGCTTCCTGCACGGCCAGGGCTTTGGGCAGCCGGCGATCACCTCGGCCTCTGGCGGGTCGGCGGGCGGCTGGCTTGTTGGCGCGGTGGCAACGCAGGCGCCCGACCTCTATGGCGCGATGGTTGCGCATGTGCCTTTCGTCGATGTGCTCAACACCATGCTCGACATCTCACTGCCTCTGACCCCAGGCGAGTTCCCGGAATGGGGCAATCCGATCGAGGATCCGGAGGCCTTCCGCCGCCTGCTGTCGCTCAGCCCCTATGACCAGGTGCGCCGCCAGCGCTATCCGCACCTGCTGGTGACGGCAGGGCTCAACGATCCGCGGGTCACCTACTGGGAACCGGCCAAATGGGTCGCGCGGCTGCGCGCCGAGGCCGAGCCGGGCAATCTCCTTCTCCTCAAAACCAACATGGGCGCGGGCCATGGCGGCCGCTCGGGCCGGTTCGAGCGCTTGCGCGAGGTGGCCGAAGAGATGGCTTTCATCTTCAAGGCGCTGGACATCAATGACCGCGAAGCACGGGCCCACGCCGAATGAGCGAGGTGCATCGCTTCCTCATGGCGCTCAAGCCAGGCCCCGAGGATATCGACCTACTCGGCCACGTTTCCAACATCGTCTATGTTCGCTGGCTGCAGGAGATCGCGACAGCCCATTGGAAGGCTATCGCGACCCTGGAAGAACAGGCTCGGCTGATCTGGGCGGTGATCCGCCACGAGATCGACTATGTGAAAGCGTGCCACCTCGGCGAGACGCTGACCGCCGAGACCTGGGCGGACAATCCGCGCGGTCCCCGATTCGACCGGCTGATCCGGATTTTCGGACCAGGCGGAGACACGCGCATGGTCTCGCGCACCACCTGGGTACTGGTGGACCGCGCGCGGCTGAAGCCGCTGCGCGTGCCCAAGGATCTGATTGATCGCTTCCTTGGTGTCGAAGCGCCGCAGGAAGTCGAACAAGCCTGATCGGGTCAGGCCACGGGCCTGAGCCGCAATGTCCAGCGCGCCGGACCTGGCAATAGCGGCGTCGGGCGCCCTTCGACCCAGTCGGCGTGGCCGGCGAGGTAATAGGGAGAGAGCGGGTTTCCGGCCTGGCCGCCAGGCATGTGAAACAGGCCTTCCGCCTCGTGGCCCGGGGAAACGGCCATGCGCTGACTTGCGCCGAAACCCGGCGCCTGTGCGCGGACAGCTGCCCGGCCTCCGGGAACCGCGACATTTTCCGGATCCGTCCAGAACCGCAGCAGCGGCACGAATTGCGCCAGCGGATGGCCTACGCCGGGCCGGTTGACCTGGCCCCAGGTGAAGCGCTCGATCCGTCCGCCAGCGCTGGACCGCACCTCGCCGGCAAGTTCGCCCAGCGCGTCGTCGATCAGCCGCTCCCAGCTTTCATAGCCTTCGGGGACCAGTGCCCCGGGCCTCGCCTCCAGCAAACGCCTGAGCGGCCCCTCCGACTGGCTCGGCGCATAGGTACGCCGGAACGGACCGTCCGGGCTGCCGCCCATGAACCCTGCGTAGACCCGGTTGCGCACGATCTCCCGGAAGCGTGTGACCAATCTTGCGCCAACCGAATCCGGGAGCGTGCGACCATCCCATTGTTCGACCGGCGCAATCATGTCCGCAAATGCGCGCTCACGCGGACGGGCCCGCAGCTCTTCCAGAAGTCGCTCCCGCCACCAGTCGTGAACGGTGCTGCGATCATCGAGCTGGATCGCCAGAAAGTCCCGGGGCGCGAACCGCTCCTGCGCGCGAAGCAGATCGCGGATGCGGCCGGCGCGGCCGCCGTGATCCCAGCCGCCATTGCCGAGCAGGGCTGCCACTTCGCCGCCGAGCACCCGCGTATTGGCCGTCCAGATCCGGCCGTCCTCGGGCGTTTTCACAACCGGGACGGCCTCGGCAGCCAGCGTGCCCCTCCACCCGCGGGTGCCGTCGGCGAAACTCGTCGGGTCGCGTCCGTCGAAGCCGAACCGGTCCGGCACCTGGCCCATGATGGTCCACGCGATCGCTCCGTCGCGAACTCCCACCACGAAATTCTGTTGCGGAATGGCAGAGCGTTGAGCGAGTTCGACCGCCTCGACCACCGAGCCGGCGCGCTCAAGCGCCAGCGCCGGGGCCAGCCGCACTGCCTCCGGCTCGTGAGCGGTCCAGCGCATCGCGATCGTGCGGCCCAGCAAATCCTCGCCGATCACCGGACCCCAAATGGTCTCGCGCACCTCCAGTGTCTCGCAGCGGAATCGCCCGCAGATCTGCTCACGATGCAGGCGGTAGGGCTGCGGGCCGGTTGGCGTCTGATAGAGATCGTCGCTGCCGGCCCGCTCGACGATCACCGCGTCGGCTGTGTCGATATAGCTGTTCGTGAAGCCCCAGGCGACACGGCCGTTCGAGCCAACCACCATCATCGGCGTGCCGGGGAGCGTGGCGCCGACAATGTCCAGCGCGGGTTCTGCGCTGCCATCGGCCGGACGCACGATCAGGCGGGCCCGATACCAGGTATTTGGAAGCCGCGTACCAAGGTGCATGTCGTTGGCGACAAGCGCAGCGCCGTTGGCTGTCAGCGCGCCCGCAACTGCCCAGTTGTTGCTGCCCACGACCGGTTCCTCGGCCGGCGTGGGCGCAATCGGGCGGGGCTGCGAAGCCGGAAGCGACTCGCCGTCTTCTGCCGGCGCAAGCACCATCGGCATCGGAGGTTCCGGAAGCATCGACCCATCCAGCGCCGCATCGTTCGGACTGCCGTC
>JBKBXK010000044.1:0-12303 GCA_046314095.1 Thermaurantiacus sp.
GCGCCTCGGCGAGCGCCTGCGCAGCCGCGCGCGCTTCCGCTTGCGCAGCCGCCACCCCAGCACCGGATTCGTCACGGGCCGCCTGCGCCCGGTCGAGCGCAGCGCCTGCCACCCACCCCTGCCGCGCAAGCGTCTCGACCCGCTGATACTCGATGGCAGCCGCCCGTGCCTCGGCTTCGGCACGCCGCACCATGGCATTCGCGGCCGCCACGCGCGCTTCAACCTCCGCAACGCGCGCTCGGCTGGCCTCGCGCGTCCGCGCATCGAGAAAGCCTGGATCCGCCGGCTGCAGACGCGCAATCACGGTCTGGTTGGCGATCACGTCGTCACCCACCTCAACCTCCACGCGGCGAAGTCGCCCGCCGACCGGGGCGGACACCTCGAACACGTCGCGGACGCGGGCGATACCCCGATCGCGGACATGAACCGGCACATCCCCCCGGTCCACCAGGCCCAGTTCCACCTCAGCGGGAACGGGCCTGAGCAACAGGAACATGAGCACGGCGGCCGCCAGTGCCACCAGCCCCCACACCCAGATCTTCAGCGGTATCCGCCGCGTGCCCTCCACCAGCTGACCCTCCCTATTCCCGGCTCTTCAGCGTCCGAACCAGGTCCAGCCGGTTCACCCGCCGCGCGACCAGCAGGGCCGTGGCGACGGCTGCCGCAAGGGTGGCCAGCGAGGCGAGCCCGATCGTTGCCGTACTGACTGCAAAAGGTATCGTGTACATCTCGGACGAGAATTCCTTGGCGACCTGCGATGCGATCCAGAGACCCAGGGCAATGCCCAGCGGGATGGCCAGCACGGTCACCAGCAGCAGCCCGCCCACAAGGATGGTGCCGACCTCATCCGGACGGTAGCCAAGCACGCGCATGGTGGCGAGGTCGCGGGCCTGCTCGGTCAATCCCATGCGCGCATTGGTGAACACCACCCCGAAGACGATGATGGCAGCAAGCCCAAGGCTGAAGATGCGGAAGACCCCGAGATTCTCGGCAACCTGCTCCTCGAAGCTGCCGATGACGCTCGAACGCAGCGTGATCGCCGCAACCATGGGCACCTCCCTGAGTGCCAGCAGCAATCGTTCCTCGTGGGCGCGGTCCACAAGCAGCCAGGCACCCGAGACCACCGGCCCGTCGAGAAGGAGGGCGTTCAGCGTATCCAGGTCCATCCAGGCCGGCGTTCCCTGATAGGTCTGCACGATGTCCGCCACCCGGAGCGGCAGCGTCGGCCGCGCGCCGTCGAGCACCTCGACCTGCAACACGGTTCCGACCCGCGCATCGAGCTGTTCGGCCAGTGTCTGGCTCAGAACGACCCCCTGCGCCGGGATGGCCACAGGCCGGCCGCGGTCGTCCAATGGGCGAACCATGCGCTTCCCGGCGGCAAGCCCGGTGAGACCTTCGCGCCAGCTTCGCGTGCCGTTGACCAGCCGCGCAGGCGACGTCCGGAATGTCTCCACTGCCAGAACGCCCGGCATGCGCGACAGATCGCTTGTCACGCTGGCAGGCCGGACTTCGGCGAAAACCACCGTTGCCGTCTGCCGGCTGGCCTTGTTGAAGAGAAAGTCCAGCATCCGGTCCACGGCGTCGGAGTTGAAACTGGTGGAAATCGCGAGCGAAAGCGCAAGCGCAACGCCCAGACCTGCGACCAGCGCCCGCGCCGGAAACCGCAGCAGGTGTCGCAACAGCATCCGCCCGGGCTCGTCGAGCCGGGACATGCGCCCGATCGCGGTGCTCGCCCTGCCACCGAACCGGGGCGGTGCTGGAGGCTGCATGGCAATGGCCGGGGCCAGCGCGATTGCCCTTCGCACCGGGCCGACCACGCCGAGCAGGCCGGCGGCAAGGCCGATCCCGGCCGCCTGCACCATCACCATCGGGTCTGACCGGAACAGCAAGATCGGGAACTGGTAGAAATCGGCATAGAGAGACGTGATCCCCCGCCCGAGCCATCGGCCGCCAATGATGCCGATCAAGATGCCGAGGCCGGATACGACAAGCGCGAACTTGGCATAGTGGAGGCCGACCTCACGGTCGCGATACCCAAAGGCTTTCAGAAGGCCGATCTGCTCGCGTTCCGTTGCGATCAGCCGGTTCACCGTCACCCAGAGGAGGAAGGCCGCCACTCCAAGGAAGGCTGGCGGGAGGATCCGGGCGAGCACGGCCAGCTGGTCCATCTCGGCGGTCAGGAACCGGTCCGAAATCTGGTCCTCCAGTGGCACGGCGCCCGTTCCGCCATAGGGCGCCAGCAACCGGTCAACCTCCGCGATGACCGCCTCGGCGCGCGCGCCCCTCTCAAGTCGGAGGAGCAGTTCGTTGAACGCGCCCAGCTGGTCCAGCGGCCCCTCCAGCAACCGCCTCGGCAGCCACAGAACGGCGAAGCGCCGGTCATCACCCACCAGGCCGCCAGGAGGAACCGTGTAGATGTGGTCGGGCGCCTGCGCCGTGCCGGAGACAGTCAGATCCAGTCGCGCGCCCCGCAACACGATCGAAAGCCGGTCCCCGCCCTTCAGGCCATGCGCGCGGGCAAAGGCCTCGTTGACCAGCGCCTCGCTGGTCGAGAGCGGATCCGGCAGACGACCGCGCAGGAGAAAGGGGGCGTTCAACCCCTTGTCCGGCCCTTCGGCAAGGCTGTGGACAATGGCATTGACCGGCTCCTCGAAGTCCGGAAGTGACACCACGCCGGCTCCCGTCAGGCGCGCGTCGGCGCCCGCAACTCCGTCCACGCCGCGTGCGCGAGACAGGGTGGCGACGGGAACGCGCCGCGCCATCGCGGAAATGTCGGCCATTCCCTGCTGGGCATAATAGGCTTCCCGTGTGGCCATCAGGGATGCCAGCGTGCCCGCCGACATGATGAAGAGCGCGATGCCGGCGCCGAGAACCAGCGACGCGGCCAGGATCAGGCCGCGCATCCGCCACGCGTCGCGCCAGAGCTTCCTGGCAAGCGCGGTTCTCACCAGTCGATCTCTGCAGGTGGCCTGAGATCGAGGTTCACATCCTCGTCCACGACCTGTCCGTCGAGGAACCGCAAGGTCCGGTGTGCCAGCGCTGCAACGCCCGCATTGTGCGTGACAATCAGCAGGCCTGCCCCGGTCGCCTCGTTGGCTGCCAGCAGGGTCTCAAGCACTGCAACGCCGGTGCGGCTGTCCAGCGCACCGGTCGGCTCATCACAAAGCAGCACGCCGGGCCGCTTGGCAATGGCCCTGGCGATTGCCACCCGCTGCTGCTCACCACCCGAAAGCTCCGAAGGAAAATGGTGCGCACGCGGCGCCAGGCCGACCAGCTCGAGCGCCTCGTCCGGCTCCATCGGGTCGCGGGCAATCTCGGTCACCAGCTGCACATTCTCGCGCGCGGTCAACGAAGGCACGAGATTGTAGAACTGGAACACGAAGCCGACATGGGCGCGACGATATTCGGTGAGTTCCGCATCCCGCATGGCGCCAAGGTTCAGCCGCCCGAACCACGCTTCGCCAGCCGTCGGGCGGTCGAGCCCGCCGAGGATGTTCAGAAAGGTGGATTTCCCGGAGCCGGACGGACCCAGCAGAACCACGATCTCGCCGCGCGGAATTTCCAGCGAGACGCCGCGCAGCGCGTGGACCGCCGAGGGGCCGCTCCCGTAGACCCGGCTCGCCTCGCGAAGCCGGAACAGCGGTGCGTCTGACACTGCGACAGCGTCTCCGGCAGCTCTGGCTGCGTCCTCCCACACCTGCCTGCTCCACACACACACAACAAACTGGCAGGGCCCATAGCAGGCGGACGCCCGCCTGCCATCCGCCTGCGGCCCGGTCAGGGCGTCGGGCAACTCCTTCCTTCGAGGACCGCCTGCATCACAGGCTCAATCGCCGTGTTGTCGATGAAGCGCCCGTCCGCGTTGTGGCGGATGATGTCTCTGAGGCCCGGATCGACGCCGACGACAAACCGGTCCAGACATTCCGAACCCGGGCCCGTCGCCCACAGCCGGGTGTTTTCATTGGTGTGGGTGCCGCTGTGCCAGCGCACCCCTGGCAGCTGGCCCTTGCCCCGGTTCTCGACCGGCTGCCAGGGAATCCGGTCGCTGTCCGGGCCAAGCGGCAGGCCATTGCCATGGTCGGTCAGCACGATCAGGAGGGTCTCGCCGAGCCGGCCGCGCGCGCGCAGCCATTCGACGGTCGCTGCAACCGCGGCTTCGAAATCCAGCTGCTCCTCGATGATCCGGCCGGTGTCGTTGGCATGGGCCGCCCAGTCCACTGCCCCGCCCTCCACCATCAGGAAGAACGATCGTCCATCCCGCCCGAGGCCGTTCAGCGCTGCGCGGGTAAGGGTGGGGAGGTCAGGCAAGCCTGGCGTGAACGCGGTGCCAGAGGGATTGGAGCCATCCTCGCCCGCCACGCGCGCGTCGCGCCGGAACTGCAGTGTCGAGCCCACCTGCGGCAGGGCAATGAACCGCTCGGGGGGTGCCTTCCGTCCTTCGGCAATGGCGACGATGTCCGCTGTCGCCTGCACCAGCGTCAGCGGGGCCGTTCCGGCCTTCAGCGCCTCCCAGTCGTCGGGCGAGATGAAGGTGAAGTCCGGTGTCCGGGGGCGCCCGTTGTCGTCGAACTCGGGATGGCCGGTGCCGATCACCACGTCCAGCCGGCCGCTGCGGATCATCTGCCGGCCGACGTCGTGATACGCGTCCCGTGCCGGGTTGTTGGCGCCGAACGGCGCCGGGGTTGCGTGACTGAAGGGGACGCTTACGGCGACGCCAGCCATATGGCCCGCGCGTTTCGCCGCCTCGGTCACCATCGACAGGTTCCGCCCGAAATTGTCAACTGCAATCGCACTGTTGTAGGTCTTGCTGCCGGTCGCAAGCGCCGTTCCGGCGGCAGCCGAATCCGTGTAGTTCATCTTCACATACTGGTAGCCCGCGAAAGGCGCCGGATAGAGCCGTTCCGGCTCTCCCGGAAACGCCGGCCGCTGCGGCGTGGTGATGGGCGGAGCCGGTTCCGTCGACCAGGCAAGCGCCGGATCATAGCTGATCATGGGCGTCGCGTTCATGGTCGGCGTGCGCGAGGTGTTGAGGGGAAAGGTCGTCATGCCCAACCGCACCGGCCAATCGCTCCACGGTGCCCCGTCCCGCTCCCCGCGTGCCCAGTAGCCGGCCATGTTCCAGGTCTCCCAGCTTGCACCGTCCGAAACGAACAGGACAACAGATCGCGGCCGGGCATCGGGCGCGGCAACCGAGGCAGGAGTGGTGCACGCCGCTGCCGCCATGGCCGTGGCCAGGGCAAGGATCGGGCGAAGAATGGGGGTGAGCAAGCTGGGCATGAGGCGCCTGATGCCGCAACGAAATGACAGGGGCATGTCACTGCGCCGGCGGGGCGCTTGACATCTGGCCGGTCCGCCCGCCACCGCGCTGCTCGTGCGACGACCGCTCGTCATCGGCCTGACCGGGTCCATCGGCATGGGAAAATCGCGGGTGGCGCGCATGTTCCGGCACTTGCATGTGCCCGTTTTCGATGCCGACGCCGCGGTGCGTGCCCTGCAGGGACCGGAGGGGCGCGCGCTTCCCGCCATCGAGGCCGCGTTTCCGAAAACCACCGGCCCGGCTGGCGTGGACCGGCAGGCGCTCGGGCTTCAGGTGTTCGGCAAGCCCGAGGCGCTCGCAAGGCTTGAGGCAATCCTGCATCCGATGGTGCGCAGGGCCCAGGAGCGGTTTCTTGCCCGCCATCGCAGCCGCGAGATGGTCGTGCTCGACGTGCCGCTGCTGTTCGAGGCCGGCGGGTGGCGCCTGTGCGATCTCGTTGCTGTCGTCTCCGCGCCGGCGCGCGTGCAGCGCGCCCGTGTCCTGGCACGGCCCGGGGTGACCGAGGAAAAATTCGCGGCCATTCTCGCAAGCCAACTGCCGGACGCCGAAAAGCGCGCCCGCGCCGACATTGTCATCGAGACGGGGCGTGGACTGCTCCTCACCTTCCGGTCCGTTCGGGCGCTTGTGCAGGCGCTCCGCCGCTGATGCTTGCCAGCACGGAAAAACAGGCGGATAGTCCCAGGGCTGACCATGCGCGAAATCGTGCTCGATACCGAAACCACGGGGCTTTCGCCGGACGACGGCCACCGGCTTGTTGAAGTTGCGGCGATCGAAATGGTGGAGCGCGTCGCGACCGGCCGGCATTTCCACGCGTGGGTGAACCCGGGCCGGACGATGCCCCCCGAGGCTGAGGCCATTCACGGGCTGAGCGACACCTTCCTTGCCGACAAGCCGCCCTTCAGTTCGGTCGTCGGCGGGCTTCTCGACTTTCTCGCAGATTCGCCGCTGGTTGCACACAACGCCTCTTTCGACGCCCGCTTCGTTGCGTTCGAACTGGAACTGTGCGGCCACGCGCCGCTGCCGCAGGGGCGCTGGATCGACACGCTCGACATCGCGCGGCGACGCTTTCCAGGTGCAAAACACACGCTCGACGCGCTCTGCACGCGCTTCGGGATCGATCTTTCGGCCCGCGGGCTGCACGGAGCACTCATCGATGCCCGGCTGCTGGCCGACGTCTATGTCGAACTGACCGGCGGGCGACAGATCGGTCTCGATCTTGCGATGGCGCGCTCCACCGTCGCGGCCGAGTTGCCGCAAGGCGCCAACACCGCACGCACGCCCCGCTTCTTCAAGCCCAGTGAGGAGCATCTCGCACATCACGCCGCCTTCGTCGGAACCATGACCGATCCGGTCTGGGCGCGTTCCGGCTGAGGGCGGAAGCGCCAGGGAGACTGCCATGGAGATTCGCGTGTCCGGCCACCAGGTGGATACCGGCGAGGCGTTTCGCGCCCATGTGACCGAACGGCTCCAGGCGATGGCCGACAAATATTTCTCGCGGGCGATTTCCGCGAACGTAACACTTTCGCCGGGGCCGCATGACAGCTTTGCATGCGACATCGTCGCCCACGTCCGGCAGGGTCTGGTGCTGAAGGGCTCCAACCGTGCCGCGACTGCCAACACGGCCTTCGACGGCGCCGCGGAGCGTATCGAGAAGCAGCTGCGCCGCTACATGCGCCGTCTGAAGGACAAGGCCGGTGGGCCGGGCGTGGAGGCCGTGGCCGCAGTGCCAGGCCTCGACGATGCCGAGTACCGCGTCTTTGCTCCGCTGCCCGAAGACGAGGAGCCGGCCGATGCGCCGCTCACCATCGCCGAGACGCGAGTGGACATTCCGGATGCAAGCGTCTCCGACGCTGTCATGATGCTCGACCTCCGCAACACCACCGCATTGTTGTTCCGCAACTCCCGCACGGGTCGTTACAACATGGTCTACCGGCGCGAGGACGGAAACATCGGCTGGGTGGAGCCGAAGGACTGAGCGGCGCGGCACCGGGGCCTGCCGACCGCGGCGACGCCCATCATCGGGCGCTGGAGCGGCTCTACGCGACCGCGCCCGTCAACCGGCTCTTCCCCTCGCGCTTGCACATTCCGGGAACCGGCCTTGCGGAGATCCGTTTTGCTGTCACAGCCGCGCATTTCCATGCTGCCGGCGCGAGCCACGGCACCATCTACTTCAAGATGCTCGACGATGCGGCCTTCTATGCCGCTGCAACCCTGGTTCGAGACGTCTTCGTGCTCACCACCCAGTTCAACCTGTTTCTCACCCGCCCCCTCGGCGAAGGCCCCCTGCTTGCCCATGGCCGCTGGGTGAGCGGCGAGCGCAGGATGCTTCTCGCCGAAAGTCGCCTACTCGATTCGGAGGGGCGCGAGGTCGCGCGCGGCCAGGGCAGCTTCATGCGCTCCCGCATCCCGCTGGCCGACCTGCCCGGCTACGCAGGCGCTGAGACCTGATGTCGGAGTTGCCGGCAAGCCTGGTCGTTCCGGCGCTGGTCCGCCGCGTATCGGCTGCCGGCGGCTTCGCCACGGTGCTGCATCGCGGTCAGGCCCAGGGCTCCGCGCTCGTCGTCGTGCACCGCTCTCGCGACGGCCTGCAGACAGCCTGGGAACGGCTGCCAAGCCCGTCCGGGGCGCCGGAATGGCGGCAGGCAGCCGAAGGCGAGGAAGGCGTCAAGACCTTCATTGCCCGGCAACGGCGGTTCGATCCCGATCTGTGGGTGATTGAACTGGATATCGGGGAACCAGCACGGTTCATCGAAGGTTTCCCCGCAGTTTGTTGATCTTCCCGCACTGCACCATCATGGGCCCGCAGCGCTTGTGACGTCTGTGTGACACACGGCGCCGGCTGCCACGGGCATGGCGGCTGGAACGAAATGCGCGGATCGCGCGGGTCGCACGCCTGGCTTCCGGGGCCTTCTTTCATCCGGAGTGTTTCGTCTCTGCCAGCCCTGCACCCGCAGCCCCATGATCACGCGAAGTATGAGCGAGTGCATGAAGAAAAGCGTTCGGGCGGGTCTCGCCATCGGAGCGGGTATCCTGCTCCTGGCGGCCGCCGAAGCCCCCATCCGGGATATCGCCCGGGGGAGCCCCGCAGAGGATGGGGCAATCGACAATCCCGCCGTCTCGACGGAGCCGGCATCTTCCCTGATCCGGATCGAAGGCCCGGCGACGCCACTTCCGGCGGCTCCCGCCGCTTCGGAGCGCGTCATCCTGAAGGATCTCGATACCGAAGCCGAGCTGGACTTTCCGGCACAGGCGCCTGTGGCTGCCGCCCTGCCGCGTGCGCGCACGCTTGCCGAGGCCGTGGACCGTCATCGCGGCCGGGACGCGTCCGATCTGGATGTCCAGGGCCGGTGCCTTGCCAAGGCAATCTTCTGGGAATCGCGCGGCGAGCCGCTCTCGGGTCAGCTTGCGGTTGCCCAGGTGATCCTCAACCGGGTCGAATCGCGCCGCTTCGGCAACGACATCTGCTCGGTGGTGAAGGCTCCGCGCCAGTTCTCCTTCGTTCGTGGCGGAAGCATCCCCGACGCCTCCAACCGCAGCCAGTGGGGAACGGCACAGGCCGTTGCCCATGTCGCCCTGGAGGGCGACTGGAACGATGTGGTCGGGAGTGCGACCCACTTCCACGCCACCCGCGTGAACCCCGCCTGGCGGCTCACGCGCGTCGCCACGATCGGCAACCACATCTTCTACCGCTGATCCCGGATCGCCGGGGGGCTTGAACTCCCGGCGTTTCGGGCGGATGCTTCCTCTTGTCCGGCGCGCCCAAGGTGTCGGACAGGGGGAGCATGGCCGAAGACGTCTCCACAGTCCCGGGCGTTCGCGCCGAGCCGGCGGGTCTCCTCCTGAAGGTCCGGCAGGGCGATGTGCGTGGCTTTGCAAGCGAGGCCGCCGCCGACCTGGCCGCTCTCGGCGAGCCGATCCTGGAGGTTCCGGCGATTGGTGCCGAGGGCTTCGGCCTGGCCGGCGCCGCCGCAACCTGGGTGCGGATCATCCCCGGCGATCATCCGTGGGACGAGGCGCATGCCCGCATGCGCCGCGGCCTTGGCTTTGCCGGCGCTGACCTGCTCGCAGCCGAGCCCGACATGCGCCAGCAATGGCATGAGGCGGAACTGTCGCCAGAGGCCTTTGCCGCTTCGGAGGACTGCAGCCGCCATGTGCCGCAATCGACGGCCGGCGGCCGCGCCGCGGGGCCGGCCCCACGCTGGCATCTCGCAGACGGATTCTCGGGCCTTGGCACGGCGCGAACCGCGGTCAGCGCTGCCCTTCAGCGTGCGGTCATTGTTGCCCACCTCGATACCGGCTACGACCCCCACCATCCGGCCAACAGGGTCCGGCGTCACCCCGCCGAGCGCAGCTTCGTATCCGGCGATCCGGATCCTGCCAGCGCAGCAGACCTGACGCGCGGCGGCGTCAACACCAATCGCGGACACGGCACCGGCACACTCGGCATTCTCGCGGCAGCGGATTTCGGCGGAGCGCCGCACGCGACCATCCTGCCCATCCGGGTGGCCGAAGGCGTGGTCCGCTTCACCACCTCCAGCCTGGTGCGGGGCTTTGGCCATGCCCTTGCGCAGGGCGCCGACGTGCTCTCGATGAGCATGGGCGGGCTGGCCTCCGGTGCCCTCGCGGACGTTGTAAACAGCTGCTACGAGGCCGGGCTCGTCATGGTGACGGCCGCCGGCAACAACTTTGGCGGCCTTCCGGCCCGCTCGATTGTCTATCCGGCCCGCTACGCGCGGGTGGTCGCCGCATGCGGGATCATGGCAGACACCCGCCCCTATGCCAGCAAGCCGGCCGGGCCGCTGTCGCTGGCCACCATGGCCGGCTGCTATGGCCCAGAGGCAAAGATGGCGACGGCGCTTGCCGGCTTCACGCCGAACATCCCCTGGGCCCGCATCGGCTGCCCCGACCGGGTGGACGAGGATGGCGGCGGCACCTCGTCGGCGACGCCCCAGGTCGCGGCCGCTGCGGCCCTGTTCATCGCGAAGCACCGGGCTGCGCTTGGCCGCCTGCCGGAACCGTGGATGCGGGGCGAAGCCGTCCGCCAGGCCCTGTTCGGCACCGCGCAGCTGCCCGACCTTCGCAACGCCTCGCGCTTCTTCGGCGCCGGGCATGTCGCCGCCACGGCGCTGCTTGCGGCCGGGGTTCCTGCTGCCACGAACCTCGTGCGCGCGCCCGATGCCCGCGCCGGTCTTGGCCTCTTGCGCCTGCTGACGGGGCGCGGCCTCGGGCTGGGTGACGATCGCGGCCTGCCCGGCGACGAGCTTATCGAGCTTGAGCTTCTCCAGCTGCTCCAGCTCAGCCCGGAACTCGACGCGATGGTGCAGTCGCTTGATCTCGACGAGGCCGCTGCCCCGCCCACACCAGCAAACGCGACGCGCCTCCTCAGGAAGGTGCATGAGGCTGCCGAAGGCAATCCGAATGCCTCCCGGGCACTGAAGGCCCGGCTCGGCATGCTGGGGCTAGCCGGCGGAAGCCGACCAGCGAAGCGGCCCCGGAAAGCCGCTTCCGCCCCGCCACAGCAATCGGCCACGCCCGCGCCAGCCGCACCGGCCGCTGGCCCGTGCCGACCGCTTCCCAGCCCGGCCCGTCGCCGGCTGCGCATCTTCGCGCTCGATCCCACGCTGGGCAAGGAACTGGATCACTTCCGCAACCGGATTGCCACCGTCTCCGTCCGGAACGAGCCCGGTCTGGCACCCGGTCCGGTTGGGGAATATCTCGAAATCGTCGATATCGACCCGGCCTCCGATCGCATCTACCCGCCCGTTGACCTGAACGCGCTCGAACTGGCGCTGGTCGACGGGTTCGAGCCCTCCGAGGGCAACCCGGGCTTCCATCAGCAGATGGTCTATGCGGTTTCGATGCAGGTGATCGAGGCCTTCGAGTTCGCGCTCGGGCGTCGCCTGCTGTGGGCATCCGGTCGCTCGCCCGGCGCGCCGCCGCGCGATACCGACGGTTCGCCGCCGTTCGTGCGCCAGCTGCGGGTGCATCCGCACGCGCTTCGCGGCGAGAACGCCTACTACAGCCCCGCCAAGGTTGCCCTTCTCTTCGGCTATTTCCCGGCGCGGTCGCGCATTTCCGATGTCACTCCGGCCGGCACCATGATCTTCACCTGCCTGTCTGCCGATGTCATCGCCCACGAAATCACCCATGCCATCCTTGATGGGCAGGCGCCTGGCTACCGGGATCCGTCGAACCCGGATGTGCTCGCCTTCCACGAGGGCTTTTCCGACATTGTGGCGCTGTTCCAGCAGTTCACCTACACCGACGTGGTCCGCCGCGAGGTGGAACGCGCGCGCGGCCGCCTCTCCGCAGACGGGCTGCTTGGCGGCCTTGCCCGCCAGTTCGGGTCCGGCACCGGCAAGGAAGGACCGCTGCGCTCCTATCCCGATATTCCGCCAAACCTGGAATATGGCCGCACGAAATCGGTGCACGCGCTGGGCTCGATCCTGGTGTCTGCCGTCTATCGCGCCTTTCTTGCCATGGCAGAGCGCAAGATGGCGCCCGAGATCCGGCTGGCCACAGGTGGCACGGGCGTGCTTGCAGAGGGCGCGCTGCACCCGCACCTCGTCGATCGCCTCACCGCCGTCCTGTGTCAGACCGCCAAGGACATGCAGAAGATCTGCATGCGCGCCATCGACTATCTGCCGGCCAACGACATCAGTTTCGGGGACTATCTTCGCGCCATGATCACGGCCGATGCCGATGCCTGGCCGGAAGACGAGGACGGCTACCGGGTGGCCCTTCTCGAGTCGTTCCGGCGCTACGGGATGCATCCCACGGATCTCCGCACGCTGTCGGTGGAAACGCTCCTGTGGAACCACCCGCCGCCGGAGTTGCAGCGGCCCGACTGGCTCGCCCCCCTGTTTGCGGACCTGAACATTCGCCCGGGGCCGACCAGCCTGCCGCGGGAGGAGATCCATCGCCGGTCGCATGCACGGGCACGGATCTTCGAGGCGCATCTGGCCCGGCAGCTTGCCGGCGACAGC
>JBKBXK010000045.1:0-12295 GCA_046314095.1 Thermaurantiacus sp.
GGTTGGTCCTTCCGCGGGCGCAGCTCCTCCGGACTGGCCAGCCACCATTCCTCGGTGTTGGCGAACTCCGGGTCGACATCGAAGATGACACCCCGAAACGGGAAGATGCGGTGCTTCACCACCTCCCCGATCCCGAAGCGTGCTTCGGCGAAGCCGGCATCATGCCCTGGGTTCTGTTCCTCGTGTTTCATCTGTCGAACTTGTACGATCCTGCCTTAACACGCGCTTTGCCACCGACCTTGGTATCACGGCGACGCGGCACAAACCTTGACGAATAGATAAGCATCGTGGCGGCAGCTGCAAATCGGTGGCCCTTGCCGCCGTGTCGGCAGGCGGCTATCTGCCCGCTCTCACCGGCCAGCGCCCGAGCATGCGGAGAGGTGCCAGAGTGGTCGATTGGGGCGGTCTCGAAAACCGTTGTCCGTGCAAGCGGACCGTGGGTTCGAATCCCACCCTCTCCGCCAACAGCCCTGTCTCAAGCCGCCTCACGCCCCCTCACGCCGCCGCGATCCCGTTGCTTGGGCTGGCGCCAAACCTCGGCTCTCGTCCCGCCATGCAGCCGCTGAGCCGGCCAACAAGATCCAGTTCGCCATGCTCCCGCCTGGACGGGCGATGATGAGCCTCTTCTGAGCATCTGCCAGCGCGAGCAGGCGCGACCTGCCCGGCTCCAGCCAACCCGGGATGATCCCGCCCCGCCCGGCTGCACTGCCTCAGGCTGCGAGGCGGCGGGCCGCGGATTCCTCCAGGCCGAACCAGCGGGCGAGGTGCGCCGGCGTGAGCACGTCGGCAGGCGCACCATCCACGCGCAACCGGCCTTCGGCCAGCAGCAGCACCCGGTCGGCCAGGTCGCGGGCGAGCGCAATGTCGTGCAGGCTGGCAACGATCGTCACCCCCCGCCCGGCGAGGCCGCGCAGCAGCCGCGCAAGCGCATATTGGTGGCGATAGTCGAGCCCGGTGGTCGGCTCGTCAAGCAGCAGCAGCGGCCGGGGTCCGACGGCAAGCGCGGCGTCCACCTGCGCCAGCGCGCGCGCCAGGTGGGCGCGCTGTTCCTCGCCACCGGAAAGCGCGAACGCCGGCCGGTCTGCCAGCAGCACCAGATCGAGCGCGTCGAGCGCGCCTTCGACGATGCGGCGGCCCGGCTCCACCTGGGCGGACAGTCCATGGGGGTGGAGGCCCATGGCGACGACCGAATGGACCGGGAAGCCGAACGCGATCTGCGGGCGCTGCGGCAGCATGGCCCTGAGCCGCGCGCGCTCGGCCAGCGTCAGCCTGGCGAGGCTGCACCGGCCGTAGGCGATGCGGCCCGCCCGCGGCGCCAGATCGCCTGCAAGCGCGCCGAGCAAGGTGGATTTCCCCGCGCCATTGGGCCCGATGATGGCCGTAAGGCTGCCCTCGGCGAGCTGGAACGACAGGCCGGAAAGGATCGCCCGCCCCCGGCGCGCCAGCTCAAGCCCCGCCACCGACAGCATCAGCCCATCCGCCGCCAGGCCGACAGCAGAACCCAGATGAAGAGCGGTGCGCCGATGAAGGCCATCACGATTCCCACCGGCACTTCGGCGGGGAGCGCGATCAGGCGGGCGACGAGATCCGCCATGCTGAGAAAAACCGCGCCGGCAAGCGCGGCCAGCGGAAGGAGCGAAACATGCGCCGGACCCAGCGTGATGCGCAGCATGTGCGGGACGACGAGGCCCAGGAAGCCGATGATGCCCGAAAGCGAAACGGCGGCACCAACGGCGAGCGCGGTAAGGACAGCAAGGAGGATGCGGAGGCGCGGAACATCGACGCCGAGATGCCGGGCGCTGTCCTCGCCGAGTGCAAGCAAATCCAGGCGCCGCGCGGTGGCGAGAAGCGCCGCCAAGGTCAGGGAGATCACGCCCAGCGCCACGCCAAGCACCGGCCATTCCACCTGCGCCAGCGTTCCGAGCAGCCAGACGGAGAGTGCGCGCAGCTGGCTGTCGGTGGAGAGATAGGTGGCAACCCCGATCAGCGCGCCCCCGAGCGCGTTCACGCCGATGCCGAGGAGCAGCATCAGGATGGTGGCATTGGGCCCGGCGCGGCTGCCGAGCGCCAGCACCATGAAGATGGCGGCGAGCGCGCCCAGAAAGCTTGCCGAGGGAAGCAGGAAGGGGGTGAGCGCGGGCGCGGCAGCGGCGGCGATGCCGGCGCCGGCAACGAACCAGAGCGCGGCACCAAGAGCCGCCCCCGTCGAGACACCGAGCAGGCCGGGATCAGCCAGCGGGTTCCGGAACAGCGCCTGCAGTGCCGCGCCGGAAACGGCGAGCGCTGCACCGATGCCGAGCGCCGCCAGGAGCCGTGGCAGGCGGATCTCGCGGATCACCAGCGCCGCTGCAGGGTCTGCCCCCGCGCCGGGAACCAGGCTGCGGAACACCTCCCCAAGCGGCACCGGAACGGCGCCGAGCATGAGGTTGAGCAGGATCGAAAGACAGAGCAGCGCCGAAAGGATTGCCCATGCGAGCGGGACCCGCTGCACGCCGGCGGCAGCTTGCGGCAGGGCAGGGGCCGGCGGAGCGAGGGTTGCCATTCAGCCCCCGGCCAGGGCGCGGCGGACGGCGGCGACCGCCTGGGGAAGCCTAGGGCCAAAGTTGAGCGCCGCCTGGCTGTCCACCAGGATGATGCGCCCGGTCCGCGCAGCGGGCGTGCGGGCAAGCGCCGGCTCGCGCGCAACCGCATCGAGGCCGCCCATCATCTCGGCCACATGGCTGGGCACGAGGATGACATCGGGCGCCGCTGCAAGCGCCGCTTCGGCCGAGATCGGCTTGTAGCCATCGGCCCGGAACCCGTTCGTGCCGCCTGCAAGACGGATGAAGCCGTCGCCCGCGGTGTTGGAGCCGGCCGCGAGCACCCGCCCGGGAGCGGTGGCGAGCACCAGCAGCATCCGGGGCTGGCGGCTGGCGGGGCGCGCACCGGGCGCCGGCTGGGCCAGCGCCGCGCCGGTCCGCCGGGCAAGCGCATCCGCCTCCCGGCGCGCGCCAAGCGCGGCGCCGACGGTGCGGATCTTGGCTGCAACGCCCTCGGCGTCATAGGCTTCCGGAAGGCGCACCACGCGCACGCCGGCGCGTTCCATCTGCCGCAGCACCGCGGCCGGGCCGGCACCGGGGCTTGCCAGGATCAGCGTGGGTCGCTGCGCCAGAAGCGGCTCTGGCGCGAGGGTGCGGTAATAGCCGAGGCGCGGAAGCGTCGCGGCCGCGGGCGGAAAGCTGGACGTGTCATCGACTGCCACCAGCCGGTCGCCACGGCCGAGCGCGAAGGCAATCTCGGTCACGTCGCTGCCCAGTGCAATCACCCGATCGGCCCCGGCAGCCGCCGGCGCCCAGAGAAGCAGCAGCAGCAGCGCGAGGAACGTGCGCATCAGCCCCGGGCGCCGAGCGTCGGAATGTCGGCGACCAGCGCCTGCCAGTCCTCCCGTTCCGGGATGCCGGGTTTGCGCTCCCCGAAGATCTGCGCGATCAGCTGGCCTTCGGCATCGAACAGCTCCAGCGAATGCACCGCGCTGTCGGACTGCGGCTTCCACACCGCCCAGGCGTTGGCAACATGATCGGCCCGCAGATGCAGGTTGAAGCCGGGATCGAGAATGTTGAGCCAGGGGCCCATGGGCTGGACGCGGTGGATCGGCCCGGAATGGATCTGGATGCAGCCGCGATTGCCGACGAACACCATGATCGGCACCGCGTTGCGGGCAGCGGCGTGGAACACATCCGCCACGGCCGAAGGTGCGACAGGCCGGGCAAAGGGCGGCCCGGCGAGGCGGAGCGCCTGCTGCCGCCCGGCGCCGGCCTTGCGCAGCAGCGCGAAGAAATCATGCACGTCGCGCAGATCGTCCCAGGCGCCGCGCAGCGCTCCCACGTCAATCTCTGCATCCGGCCGGTCGGGCGCGGCCGGCGGATAGGGCCGGGTTTCCAGCCCGGCCGGGGGCGACGGGTGCCTGAAGCGGGCAACCAGGGCGTCGAAGGCCGCCATGTCGGTGGCGGGCCGGGCGAAGATCTTGTGCACGGCCGTGCCCGACCGGTCGAAGAACTGCAGGCTGCGGCGGACGCCGCCCGTCTCGAGCGGTGTCTCGACCGCAAAGCCGAACGTCCAGTGGTTCATGAACAGGCGCAGATCGATCGCATGATTGAGAACAAGGCCCATCACCCGGCCGATCTCGACATGATCGTAGATGCCGTCCTTCTCGTGGACGCACGACGGATTGCGCGTGAGCGCCATGACCGGGCCCAGCGATGTCAGCTGCTCGACAAGAGGGCCGAACGGGGGCGCAAGCGGCACCACGGGGCCGGGGGCGTGTCCGACGAGCCATTCCGCTTCAGAGACGCCAAGCGCGGCTGCGGCATCAACCGGCCGCAGCGGCGCACGCGGCGGCTGATGATCGGTGGGGGGCGCGGTTTCGGCAAGGCTGGCCATTGCATGTCTCCGGGGGTTGCGAATCCGTCTTGGCTTGGTGCGATTATCCGCAAGTGAGTCTGACTTGCAATAGCGATTAAACCCTGCTCAATCTGCTGTTGCGTCTGATTCGCAACAGGAGCGTGCATGCATCTGCGGTCCCGACCCTCCCCTCCTCCCGGTCCGCGGACGCCCTGGACGCTCCTCCTCGCCCCGGCTGCGCTGCTCCTTGCCGGGCCGGCCGCGGGCGAGGCTGGGCTCGACGGCGGCGACCCGGAACCCGTGATCACCGTCTACGGCACACGTTCCGAGCGGGACGCCTTCTCCTACCCCGGAATGGTCTCCGTGCTCGACCGGGCGGAGATCGAGCTTGCCCAGCCATCGGCGGTGTCAGACCTGTTCCGGGGCATCCCGTCGGTCCAGTTCTCCGGCGGGCCACGGCGCACCGGACAGCTCCCTTCAATCCGCGGCTTCGGCCGCGAAAATGTGCTGATCCTGCTCGATGGCGCCCGCCAGTCGTTCATCTCCGCCCACGACGGCCGGTTCTTCCTCGACCCGGAGCTGCTGGTGCGCGCCGAGGCCGTGCGCGGGCCGGCCTCGACCCTCTATGGCTCCGGCGCGGTCGGCGGCGTGCTGGCGTTCGAGACTGCGTCCGCATCCGACCTGCTCCGGCCGGGCGAGACGATGGGCATGCGCCTGCGCGGCGGGATCCAGACGGCGAGTGACGAATGGGTGGGGGTCGGCACCGCGTTCGCGCGCAGCGCCGATGAACGCGCATCGTTCGTCGGCTCGTTCGGCGTGCGCGAATCGGGCGATATCCGGCTTGCCAACGGCTTCGACCTGCCGTCGTCGGACCGGATCAACACCTGGCTCCTGAAGAGCGATCTGGCGCTGGCAGAGGGCGTGACGGTGGCGGCAGGCTGGACCGGTTTTGCCAATCGCGCCCTGGAGCCCAACAACGGCCAGGGCCTGAACCTGGGCGGCGGCACCGGCACCCTCGCTGATGTCGAGAAGCGCACCCGCTCCGACACGTTGCGCGGAACTCTCCGCGTGGTCCCGCCCGGCCAGCGCTGGCTGGATGCCGACCTCACCGTCTATCGCACCGTGTCCGATGTCGACGAGCTGGAGTTGGGAACGCGACGCCGCACCCTGCGCGACATCACCACCACGGGCGTCAGCGGCCGCAACCGGTCCGTCCTTGCCGAAAGCGCAACCCGGGCCGCGCTGCTGATCGGGTTCGACTGGTATCGGGACCGCCAGATCGGCACCGATTCCGGCGCTCCGGATGGCACGCGCCCGGGCGTTCCGGATGGCCGATCGGAGTTTTCCGGCGCCTATGCACAACTGGAGCTCGATTTCGAGGGGCCGCTGGGGCTGCCGGGCACGCTCACCCTGATCCCGGGCCTGCGCTACGACCGGTTCGAAAGCCGGGCCACGTTCGACGACCGGGCCAACAAGGATGATGCCTGGTCGGCGCGGGTCGCCGGCAGCTGGGCGCCCGTGGAACAGCTGCTGCTGTTTGCAAGCTGGGGCCAGGCCTTTCGCGCGCCTTCCATCAACGAGCTCTACCTCAGCGGCGTCCACTTCCCGGTGCCGCATCCGATCCTTGGCCCGCCGCGCCGCCCGCCGGTGTTTGTCACCAACAATTTCGTGCCCAATCCCGATCTGGTGCCGGAACGGACCCGGACGCTGGAACTCGGCGCCGGCCTCGCCTTCCGGAACGTGGCGCTCTCCGGAGACCGGCTGGAGCTGAAGGGCGCATGGTGGAGCACCCGCGCGCGTGATCTCATCGACCTCTTCGTCGATTTCCGCTTCTCGCCCACCTGCTTCGCGCCGCCGGCCTTTGCGCCCTGCTCGGCCGGCACGACCGAAAGCCGGAACGTCACCGCGGCTCGGCTCACCGGCTTCGATCTCGACCTGCGCTGGACCAGCGAGCGCTTCGACCTCATTGGCGCCTTCTCCACCATCAACGGCCGCGACCGGGAGGCGGGAACCCCGCTCGGCGCGCTCACACCCGACCGCGGCAGCCTCGATGCCCGGCTAAAGTTCCCCGGCGCGGCGCTCCTCTTCGGCACCCGGCTGGAGGCGGCCGCGCGGTTCGACAAGGGCCGCGACCCCGACGACATCCGCCCCGGCTATGCCACGCTCGATCTCTATGCCGGCTGGGAGCCGCCGTTCGCGCGCGGGCTGCGCCTCGATGTGCGGGTGGACAATCTGTTCGACCGCGTGTTCGTCCGCACCTTTGCCGGCGTGATCGAGCCGGGCCGCAATCTCCGCCTCACCCTCTCCACCCGCTTCGGAGGCTAGCGCAAGATTCGTCGCGGTTGGGCCACCTGGGTCAGCCGCGACGGGCAAGGTTGCGCGTCGGTCCAGTGCGGTGCGCATCTCGCTCCGACCATGTTGAAACGGTGGTGCGATTCAAGATTGTCGGAAGACGCCCCGGGCGCCGTCACTCGCGCACGAAGCGCAGCATGAAGTTCTGGCGCAGCGTGGCGATGGCCACATCCTCGACAAGCCGGAACCCGTGCGCCTCGATTAGGCGCACATGCGCGGCCTTGTCGAGCGGCGCCATCGCGCGCTGATGCTCGGTTGCGCCTGCCGCCTCCCGGTCGAAATCCACGATCGCCAGCTGCCCGCCGGGCGTCAGCGCGCGATGCATCGCCTTCAGCATCGCCTCGGGCGCCTCGAAATGGTGGAAGGTGTTGACGCTCAGGATCACGTCCACGCCGCCCTGGGGCAGCATCGGATCGTCCGCGCTGCCGAGGATCGCCGCGACATTGCCAAGCCCCTCGGCCTCTGCCCGCGCGGCCATATGGGAAACGAAGGCCGGCGAGATATCGACGGCAAGCACCCGGCCCCCTTCCCCCACAGCGCTGCTCAATGCCGCAAGGTAGGCGCCGGTGCCCGCGCCCACATCGGCGACCGTCTGTCCGGGCCGGAGGCGCAGGGCCGCAACGATCGGGGCGCGGTTGGCGATCACGTCGCGCTCCGGGTTCTCGAAGCGGCGGGTCCAGTCCGCCACGTCCACGTCCGGCGCCATCCAGCGGCGATTCATTTCGACGGCATGGCCGGCATGGCCGGCAGACGTCTGGCTATCATGGGCGTGCTGGCCAGACGCCGGTGCGGCAAGCGCCACAGCGAACAGGAGGGCAAGTGACATGCGCATCAGAGAAATCCTTCAGAAGCGGACTGCGAAACCGGCATAGACGGCGCGGCCATCGCCGGGGAAGAACAGGCCCGAGGCGGGCGTTGCCCGATTGACGACATTGACAGCGCTTGCATGGCGCCGATCGGCAAGGTTGCGGCCATCAACCCACAGCGCCCACCGCCCGGCCTCATATCGGGCCGAAAGCCCAACGAGCGCAAAACCTTCCGCAGCGCTGCCGGCGGTGTTGAACAGGTCCGTCTCGGTCTTGGCGCGCACCGTCAGGTTGGGGCGCAGCACGAGGCCTGCGACCGGCTCGGCGGAAAGCTCGAAAAAGGCCGAATGTTCGGGCACGCCCGCAACCCGGTTGCTGCCATAGACCGGATCATCATCGAAGCGACTGTCCAGCCAGTCCCACTTCGCGGCCAGCGTCACCCGGCCCGGCTCCGCCCCAAGGGCCGCCGACAGATCGAGGCGCGCGGCACTTTCAATGCCCGTGCGGCGCGTGCGGTCCGCATTGACAATCGGCGGGTTCAGCGCGCCCGCGGCATCGAGCCGCAGCAACTCCCCGCGCACCCGGCTGCGGAAGAAGGTGATGTCCCACCTCAGGGCGCCGGCCGTACCGCGCGTGCCGATCTCGAAGGTATCGGCCGTCTGCGCCCGCAGCCGGGGGATGCGATCCGGCTGCAGCGGCGCATTTCCGCCCAGGTCGAAGAAGGCCGGCGCCTCGAAACTCCGCGCCCACCCGCCGAACAGGGTGATGCGCTCGGCCGGCCGCCACAGCAGGCCGAGGCCGGGAAGAACCTCGTCAAAGGAGATATCATGCGCCGGATTGCCGTTGGACGGATCCCCGGGGCCGGGCCGGTCCCGCCGGTCGGTCCACACGGCCGCAAGCGAGGCGGTGGCCACCAGCGAGCGCGCGAGCGCCCATTCGGCCCGGCCGAAGGCCTCGACAGTGCTGGCCCGCCGGTCCCGGCTGCTGGATTGCGGCCCCTGCCGCGCCGAATCCGGGCTCAGCAGCCCGCCGGCATAGGCGAAGACCTCCGCATCCTGTTCGGTCACGGCGCCGCGGACGCCCAGCGTCAGCGCCAGCGGCTCAGGACCGGTCGCAGCGCCAAGCGCATAGACGAGGCTGCCCGACAGCGTCTCGTTGGTTTCCACGAGAATCCCGGGAGGGGTGCCGTGGATGTTGAAGCGGTGATCGAAGCCGAGGGCCAGGGTCAGCTGGTGGCGCCCGTCCGCCCACACTGTGCGGTTGGCGACATGCGTCTGCCTGATGTCATTGTCCTGATTGCGGCGGCGGGCCACCAGCGAGGCCTGGCGGGGATCAGCCTCGAACTCGGCGCGGGTGAGCACGCCGGGCCAAAGGCTTTCGAAATCGGTGTGGCCAACGAAAACCCGCGTTTCGAGCTGCGGGCTGAGCCGCAAGCCGAGATTGCCGGCCAGGCGATGCGCGCGGGTGGCCGCCTGTTGGCGATAGCCGCCGGTGCCGGAGGTGGACATGGCAAAGAAGCCGTCGACGCGGTCATCTGCGAGCCCGGCCGAGGCGGCCACGCGCCAAGTCTCGAAGCTGCCGCCCTCGGCGTCGAGGGCAAGACCGGGCGCGGTACGCCCGGTCTTCGAATCCAGCGCGATGGCGCCGCCGAGCGTGGTGGCACCGATGCCGAGCGCGGCCGGGCCGCGCAGCAGCGCAAGGTGGGAGCCGGTGCCCAGATCGAGCGACGGCGCATCGAAATTGCCGTCGGCCGCGTTCACGGCCACGCCATCGCGCAGCACCAGCAGGCCCTTGGCGTGGCCGGTGCGCACGATGCCCGAGCCACGCACGGACAGGCGCAGATCCTCCGGCCCGAAGCGCGGCGCGGCGAAGATGCCGGGGGCGAGGCGCAGCACATCCGCAAGCGTCGCCGTGCGGCGGCCTTCCGTTTCGGCGAGATCGAGGATGGAGGCGCCGCCGGGAATCCGATCCGCTGCGCGGCGCGCGTCTTCGGGCGTATCAGCCGTGAGCGCAGACGAGATGCGGCCGGTGACAATGATGGGCGGCGCCTCAGCGGGTTCGGCATTGGCGGGGATGGCAGCGGCGGATGCAAGAAACGCGGGCACAAACGCCGCGCGCAGGGAGAAAGACGACATGGAGACACTCCGACGGATCAGGCAGGATGCCGGGCACGGGCCCGGATGAGCGGATCAGGCGGAGAAAGGCGGCCCCTGAGCCGGCGGCAGCCGGACGGCGGGCGCTGCGGCCGGGGGTGCAGGCGGACCGGTGGCGGGGGCGGCCTCGGCGCCGGGCCGCGCGGGCTGGAGGAGATCTGCAGATGCGGGCGCAGGCGCTGCCTGGGATAGGCCGGCAAAGGCGCAGGCGCTGCGATCCGCGCCATGCTCCTCCTCGCCACTGCCCCCGGTGCCAAGATCCACCACGGCCGCCACGGCTCCGCTCGCCGTGCAGATGACGATGTCCACGCCATGCGCCCCTGCCCGCGGCATCCAGCCCGACGGCACAAGACCTGCCAGCAGCAGCGCCAACGCGGCAAGGACTGCGGCCACATGCGCATGGGGGCTTCTGCGGCGGGGCATGGCCGGCCGGCTAGCGGCAAGGAGGCCGAAGCTCAAGCCGCGGCCCGGCCTCCGCTTGCCGGAGATGGCATTGCCTGGCGATGGAAGTATGTTACAACATATCATCCCAGCAAGGATCGCACATGCCCGACACGCGCCTTCCCGTCACCGTCCTCTCCGGCTTTCTGGGGGCGGGCAAGACGACACTCCTCAATCACATCCTCGCCAATCGCGAGGGGCGGCGGGTTGCGGTGATCGTCAACGACATGTCGGAGGTGAATATCGACGCCGACCTTGTGCGCGGCGGCGAGGCGGCGCTGGCCCGCTCCAGCGAGACGCTGGTGGAAATGACCAACGGCTGCATCTGCTGCACGCTGCGCGATGATCTTCTGAAAGAGGTGCGCGCGCGGGCCGAGACCGGGCGGTTCGACAGCCTGGTCATCGAATCGACCGGGATATCCGAGCCGCTGCCGGTGGCGGCCACCTTCAGCTTCGTGGACGAGGCCGGCGAAAGACAGTCATACGTCGCGCGGCTCGACACGATGGTGACCGTGGTCGATGCCGCCAACCTGCTCACCGACTATTCCAGCAGCGATTTCCTGGCCGATCGCGGCGAGGTGGCCGGCGAGGCCGACACCCGCTCGCTGGTCGGCCTCCTGGTGGAGCAGATCGAGTTTGCAGACGTGATCGTGCTCAACAAGGCGTCGGACGCCGCCGACCTCGAGACCGTCCGCAAACTGGTGCGCTCGCTGAACCCGGACGCCGCAATCGTCGAGGCCGATCATTCCCGCGTGCCGCTCTCCGCCATCCTCGACACCGAGCTGTTCGCCGAAGGCAAGGCGGAGATGAACCCGCTGTGGGCGAAAGAGCTCTACGGCTTTGCCGAGCATGTGCCGGAGAGCGAGACATACGGCATCGAGAGCTTCGTCTGGCGCGCGCGGCGTCCGTTCGAACCGGCGAAGTTCCGCGCCTTCTTGAACCAGTCCTGGCCCGGCGTGGTGCGCGCCAAGGGGCATTTCTGGCTGGCGACCAGGCCCGACTGGGTAGGCGAGATGAGCCAGGCGGGGTCGCAGGTGACCAGCCAGGCGCTCGGCCGCTGGTGGGCGGCCGTGCCAAGGAACCGCTGGCCCGATGGCGACACGTTCGAGCGGATGGTGCGCGACAAGTGGGATCCGCACTGGGGCGACCGGCGGCAGGAGCTGGTGTTCATCGGGATCGGCATGGATCGCGGCTGGATCGAGGCGGCACTGGAGGCCTGCCTGGTGCCCGAGGATCGATTCGAGCCGGCGCGCTGGGACGGGCTGCCAGACCCCTTCCCGGCATGGGGCCAGCAGGCGCAGGCCGCCTGATGGCCAGCGTCGCGCACACCGCACCGGCTGCGGCAGACCCGTGGGCCGCCATCCACGACCGGGTCACGCCGCTGGTGGTGGAGCCGGCGCCAGCGCCGGCGGCCGATGCGCCATGGGTGGGGGCGTTGCTGGCACAAGCGCCCTTCGCGTGGCGCGTCACCGGCCCGGCCGTCTCGGTTGCGGCCCTCCTGGGCGAGGCGCCCGACGCCCTCCGGGAGATGGTGTCTGCCCACGCCCGGCGCTTTGCAGATCTGATGGGCGCCGAGCAGGTCTCCGTCCGCATCGAAGGCATCACATCCAACGCCTGCACGCGCGTCCATGCCGATTTCACCGATGTGCGCCTGATCCGGACGCTGGCTGGCCCGGGCACGGACCATGCGCCCGATGGCGACCCGCAGGCGCCGCTGTCGCGCATCCCGACCGGCCACATCGGCCTGTTCAAGGGCCGGCGCTATCCGGGCGCCGACGGCTGCTGCCACCAGCCCTGCCTGCACCGGTCACCCCCGATCGAAGGCACCGGCCTCCGCCGGCTGGTGCTGGTGATCGACACGGCACGGACGATTGCCGAACAGGCATGAACGGCGGCCTGAAGGCTGCCGCACTCCCCATGGCCCAAGGGAGCGGACACGTCAGCCTGGTGTCGTGCGGGGAAACCGGCAAGGCCGGAATCGGCCTCCCTTTCTGGCCGAGCGCGGACGGCGAACCGGCAGGTCTCAGCCAGAGGCCCGTCTGACCGGTGGCGACACGGCTCCTCGTGCGGTCGCCGCACAGGCGTTCCGGTGCGGGCGTCGATCGCCGTGTCACGGTCATGGGCAAGGCCTCCGGGCACCGGGGGCATGTGTTGGCCCTAACG
>JBKBXK010000046.1:0-12133 GCA_046314095.1 Thermaurantiacus sp.
GCGACCCGGCATGCGCACGTGACGCTGGATGGGTCTGGCCCGGCGTATCTGCCCGCGCCGGACCTTGCGCGCTGGCCGAAGGTGGACTGGAAGCCGAGCGCCGAGGCGCGGCGGGTCGATCTGGACGCGCTGAGCCGCGAGGACGTGGCGGGCTGGCAGCCGGGGGACCGGCTGTTGCTTTCGGGGACGATGCTGACCGGGCGCGACGCCGCGCACAAGCGGATTGCCGACATGCTGGCGCGCGGCGAGCCGCTGCCGGTGAGCTTCCGCGGGCGCACGATCTACTATGTCGGCCCGGTCGATCCGGTGGGGGACGAAGTGGTGGGCCCGGCGGGGCCGACGACCGCGACCCGCATGGACACGTTCACCCGGATGATGCTGGACGAGGGGCTGCTTCTGATGGTGGGCAAGGCCGAGCGTGGGCCGGTTGCAATCGAGGCGATCAGGGATGCCGGTGCAGCCTATCTGATGGCCGTGGGCGGGGCGGCCTATCTGGTGGCGCGGGCGATCAAGGCAGCGCGGGTGGTGGCATTCGAGGACCTTGGCATGGAGGCGATCTACGAGTTCGAGGTGAAGGACATGCCGGTGACGGTGGCCGTCGATGCGCGGGGCGAGAGCGTGCACGCGACCGGGCCGGCGGAATGGCGGCAGCGGATAGCGGCGGGTAGGGTCGCGGAACATGTCTGAACCTCTGGCAGCCGCCCAGGTTGTTTCGCCCGGCTTTCGACTTCCTCGGCCGCACGCGCTCATTCTCGACATGGATGGCCTCCTTCTCGATACGGAGCGGCTGTACCTTGAGGTCAATGTCGAAGCCGCGGCGGCCCTTGGCTATGCGCTTCCGACGGACACCAACCTGGCGATGGTGGGCGTCGCGATCGATGGCTGCCGCAGGCTGTTGATCGACCGGCTGGGGACCGGCTTCCCGTTCGACCGGTTCAGGGACCTGGGATATGAGATCCACGACGCGCGGATGGCCAGCGGCGTGCCGCTGCGTGCTGGCGCGAAGGCGCTTGTTGACTGGGCGCAGCAGGAAGGGCTGGCGATGGCGGTTGCGACCTCGACGCAACGCGCACGCGCCGAGGATCATCTGGAGCGCGCGGGACTGCGCGAGATGCTGGATGTGCTCGTCACGCGCGACGATGTGGTGAACGCGAAACCTGCGCCAGACCCATATCTGCTGGCGGCCGAGCGGCTTGGGGTGGCACCGGCTGCTGCGTTGGCGCTGGAGGATTCCGCCAATGGCGTGCGCTCGGCCGCGGCGGCCGGAGTTCCGGTGGTGATGGTGCCGGACATCATCGACCCGGATGAACCGGTGCGCGCACTGGCACATGCCGTGCTTCCATCGCTCGACGCGGTGCTCGCGGCGTTGCGCGGGAACTGAGCCGGGAGTCCGGCGCGGGGGAACGAGACGTCGCGCTACTCGGCGGGCGTGCGGGAGGCGGCCTGTTCGGTGCGGAGCGAGGCGATTTCGCGGCGGAGGGCAGCCATTTCCGCGGTGAGCTCCTTGATGGGGGTGGCCGGCGCCGGGGGCGCGTCATTCTCGGTCATCGCGGTGACGATGATGGCGATGAAGAGGTTGAGGACCATGAAGGATGTGACGAGGATGAAGGGCACGAAGAAGGCCCACGCAAAGGGATAGACCTCCATCACCGGCCGGACGATGCCCATGGACCAGCTTTCGAGCGTCATGATCTGGAAGAGGGAATAGAGCGAGGCGCCGACGCTTCCGAACCAATCGGGAAAGGCGGCGCCGAAGAGCTTGGTCGCCATGACGGCGCCGACATAGAAGACGAGGGTGAGCAGCAGCACGACCGAGCCCATGGCCGGGATGGCGCGCAACAGCCCCTCCACCACGCGGCGCAGCGACGGGAGCGCGGAGACGAGGCGCATGGCGCGAAGGATGCGGAGCGCGCGAAGCACCGCTAGGCCCTCGCTCGCCGGCAGGAGGGCGATGGAGACGATGGCGAAATCGAAGACGTTCCAGCCCGAGCGGAAGAACGAGACGCGGTCTGCGTAGAGTTTCAGGCCGATTTCGACCACGAAGATGGCGAGCGCGATGCGATCGAGGGTGATGAGGAGGCCGCCGACATTGGCCATCATCCAGTCCGAGGTTTCGAGGCCAAGGACGACCGCATTGACGATGATGACGGCGATGATGGCGTTCTGGAACCGGTCTGAATGGACCAGTGCTGCAACACGCGCGCGCACCGACCTGTCCGCTTCCGAACCGAGTGCCGCTTCGCCTGCCTGCATCGAATGCCTGTCCTTGCCTCTTGGAAACCCTGCCGCGAAGTAGGGAGCGGGCGCGGCAGGCGCAACCAACCGGCCATGCACGCAGCCGATCGGCGCGGCGATTTCGGTTGGATTGGGCAGCAGGGGAAACCCCGGCGCAGCCGAGATCGTAAACAGGGGACAACCCTCAAGGAGATTGCCCGTGAAGACGTCGTTGATGCTCACCGTTGCCGTTGTTGCAGCCAGCTTTGGCGCAGGCAGCGCGTCTGCTGCCACCATGTTGTTCGAGCTTTCCGGGTCACGCAACGCCACCTGGACACTGAACATGAACCCGATGCCTGACAGTTTCACCGCGCTTCAGACGAATTTTTTTAATGTTTCTGGTACGTTCAATGGCGAACCGGGCGTTGCCGCGCTGATCAATTTTGGTGGACAGCCCGGGATTGCCGCGCTCAATATCACGGGCACATCGCTTGGCTTCACCCAGTTTTCAGGCCCGCGGCTGTTTCAGGGACCGACGTCCAACCCGGTGTTCGTGGCAGGCACCTTTCAGCTCAACAGCATCGTGTCCGGCCGAAGCACGCTGACGATCAGCGAGCTGCCGTCTGCGGTCCCCGAGGCTTCCACCTGGGCCATGCTGATTGCCGGGTTCGGATTTGTGGGTTGGGCAATGCGGCGCCGGCGGCAGTTGGCACGCGCCATTGGTTGCGCCACGGGCCCACGGGCAGTCGTTGGATGGCGAAATCCACAGGGCGCGCGCGCGCACGGCGGATGCCCACCGCACTGGGGCCAGTTCAGCGCAAGATCAGGCTGAGCAGGAGAATGAAAAGGCCGAGCGCGAGGCCTGCAAGGAAGGCCGGCCACATCGACCGGGTCTGAGGAGTCTCGGGCGGAGGCGTTGGCAGGGGTGGCGCAGCGCTGTCTGGCGGCAGCTGGCGGATCAGCCGCCGAGCGAGGTCCGGCAGCTGGACGAACAAACGCGCGTCGGCCAGCAGCCGGTCGGCCACCCGGGCTTCCGGCCCCAGCTCCTCGCGCAGCCAGGCTTTCACATAGGGCCCGGCCGTCTCCCACATGTTCACCTCCGGATCGAGGCCGATGGCGACGCCTTCCACCATCACCATCGTCTTCTGGAGGAGCAGCAGGTGGGGCTGGGTTTCCATGTCGAACTGGCGGGTGATGGCGAAGAGATTGTCGAGCAGATTCCCGATCGAGATCTGGCTTGCATCCTTGCCGCGAATCGGCTCGCCAGCGGCGCGGAGCGCAGTCGCGAAGGCCATGCGGTCGTGGTGCGGCGGGACATAGCCGGCCTCGAAGTGGATGTCGGCAACGCGGGCGTAGTCGCCCACCAGAAGGCCGAAGATGATCTCGGCAAGATAGACCCGGGCGCGCCGGTCCAGATGGCCCATGATGCCGAAGTCCAGCAGCACCAGGCGCCCCGCGCGATCCAGCAGCAGATTGCCCTGGTGGAGATCGGCGTGGAAAAAGCCCTTGCCAATCGCCTGGGCAAGAAAGCCGCGGACCAGCGTCTGTGCAAGCGCCGGGCGATCGGCCCCGGCTGCATCAAGGGCGGCGCTGTCTGTCAGCTTGATGCCATCCACCCACTCGAGCGCGAGGGTGCGGCGGGTGGTCCACTGCCAGTGCACCCTGGGCACACGGATCCCGGGCTCGGCGCGGACGGCCTCGGCAAGCTCCGAGGCATTGCCGGCCTCGCGGCGGAGGTCGAGCTCGGCCATGGTCCAGCCGCGGAACGTCTCGATCACCTGGCGCGGACGCAGACGCGCAAACTCGCCACCGAGCCGTTCGAGCCGCGCGGCCGCCCAGGCATAGGTTTCGATTGCGGAGGTGAACTGGTCTTCCACGCCCGGCCGCAGGACCTTGAGGGCCACGATATCCCCGGACGTGGTGACCGCCTTGTGCACCTGGGCGATCGAGGCGGAGCCGACGGGTGTTTCCGAAATCTCCGCGAACCCCTCGCGCCAGCCGGCGCCGAGCGCGCGGTCAAGCTCCTTTGCGATAATGGGCCAGGAGACGGCCGGCATGTCATCCTGCAGGCGCTTCAGGTCGTCGGCAGCAGCCGGGCCGACGAGATCGGGGCGGGTGGCAAGCGCCTGGCCGAGCTTGACCGCTGCCGGGCCGCAGGCCTTCAGCCCCTCGGCAAGCTGGGGTGGATCTGGAGCAGCCGTTCCGAACCGGAGGGTGCGGGCGAGGACCCGGGCACCGGCCGGCACATCCGCATGGGCTTCAAACGGGCGCAGCGCGCCTTGCCCGGCGAGCCGGCGCGCGTCAGCAAGCAAGCGCACGACATGGACAGCGCCGGTGGCCAAGGCGTCAGATCTTCCAGCCCGAATGAATGGCGACTGCGCCGCCGAGGATCGGTGTTGCCGAGACCCGGGCGAAGCCGGCCTCAGAAATCATCGCCGAGAAGGCCGGCATGGACGGGAATTTGCGGATGGATTCGACGAGATAGCGGTAGCTTTCCCGATCGCGCGCAACGACTTCGCCGATGCGCGGCACGACTTCCATGGAATAGAGATCATAGACGCGGGCAAAGCCAGGCCATTCCGTGGTGGAGAACTCGAGGCAGAAGAAGCGGCCGCCCCATTTGAGCACCCGGTGGATGTCGCGAAGCGCAGACTCGATATCGGTGACATTGCGGATGCCGAACGCGATGGTGACAGCATCGAAGCTGGCGTCGGCAAAGTGCATCGCCTCCGCATTGGCCACCTCGAAGTCAAGCCCGGTGAGGCCCCGCTTTCCGGCCCGCTCGCGGCCGACGGCGAGCATGTCGGGATTGATGTCGGCAACCGTCACCTCTGCGCCCGAGCGGACGAGCCGGAAGGCGATATCGCCGGTTCCACCGGCGAGGTCGAGGATATGCTCGCCGCGCCGCGGCTTCACGGCCGCAACAAACCGGTCTTTCCAGAAGCGGTGCTGCCCAGCGGACATCAGATCGTTCATGAGATCATAGCGGCGCGCGACGTTGGAAAAGACCTGCCCGACAAGCCGGGTCTTCTCCTCGGGCGCGACGGCGCGATAGCCGAAGCTGGTGGAGGTGTCGCTCATGGTGGCCGGTTAGCCGCAACTTGTGCCGGCTGCCAGCGGCGGTTAGGCCGCAGCCGGCGATGCCGGAGCTTCCCGAAGTCGAAACCGTGGTGCGGGGGTTGGCGCCGCTTCTGGCCGGCCGGCGCCTGGCGCGGGTGATCGCGCGGCGGCCCGACCTGCGCTGGCCGCTGCCCCCCGATCTCGGACAGCGGCTGACCGGGGCGACCGTGACCGGGCTTTCCCGGCGCGGGAAATTCGGGCTGGTGCACACCGACCGGGGCGAGGCCCTGATTTTCCATCTTGGGATGTCGGGGCGAATCCGTCTCGACCCGAACGAGCTCGGACCCCACGACCATGTTCTGTTCGAGACGGATGGCGGCAGGCTGGCATTCCACGACCCGCGGCGGTTCGGGGCCATGGACATCGCGGCGACGGAGGCGCTCGTGTCGCATCGCTGGCTTGCCGCAATGGGCCCGGAGCCGCTGGACCCCAATCTGCCGCCCGATCACCTGGCCCGGGCGGCGGCCGGACGGCGGGTGGCGGTGAAAGCGTTCCTGATGGACCAGCGGATCATCGCCGGCGTCGGGAATATCTATGCGTCGGAGGCGCTGTTTCGTGCCGGGATTGCACCCACGCGGCCGGCGGGACGGGTATCGGCAGAGCGGCTGCGCCGGCTCCAGTCCGTGCTGCGCGAGGTGCTGGAGGACTCGATTGCCGCCGGCGGCTCTTCCCTGCGCGACCATCAGCAGGTCTCGGGCGAACTCGGCACCTACCAGCACGGCTTCCTGGTCTATGGGCGGGAGGGCCTGCCCTGCCCTTCCTGCGGCGCGCGGGTGGCCAACACGGCGATCGGCGGACGATCGAGTTTCCATTGCCGCCGCTGCCAGCGCTGAGCCGGTGATTGACGAACAACGTCGATTTCGCCTATGCGGCCGCCCTCCCGGCGGGTGTGCCTTCCGGGGAACGGCTGTTGCCTCGCCCCGACCGGGCCTGCGTAGCGGCACCATGAACCCAGCGAAAGTGGCCGGCAATCGGCCGGACCGGAGACACCAAGAGACATGGCGAACACGCCCTCTGCCGAGAAGCGAATCCGCCGCAACACGCGGCGGGCAGATGTGAACCGCGCACGCCGTTCGCGCATCCGCACCTTTGTGAAGAAGGTGGAGACCGCGATTGCCGCAGGCAATGCCGAGGAGGCCCGCGTGGCGCTGCGCGCTGCGCAGCCGGAGCTGATGCGCGGCGTTTCGAAGGGCGTGGTGCACAAGAACACGGCATCGCGGAAGATCTCGCGCCTCGAGAAGCGGATCATCGCGCTGGAGCCCTCCACAGCGGCCTGAAGCGCCGCACGACCCGTTTTTGCCAGTGTCGCGGACGCTTTCCGGCCCGGGCGGAAGGCGCCGTTGGCGTGTGTCATCAAATTGTCACCGCACTGTCATCTAGGGCCGGATGATTCGGCTGGGGGTTTCTTCCGAAAGCTGAAAGGGTTGCGGGGGTGCGCGTGAATCCGGTGGAAAATCCGGGCCCTATCAGGACCGGCTCCGGGCCACCGAAAAACCCCGTTTATTTCAGGATTTTGGCTATTTAGCACAAGATTTCAGCGGGTTACCCTGTCAATCAGTTTATTTGCAGTTTGATGACTTTTGCCCTCTTGCCGGGCTGCGGTGGCACTGTTCTAGTCGATGCGCCACGTCGGAATCACCTCTCGCCCGGCCTCCGATTCGATCCGGAGGGAGCGGGAAGAACCCGTCAGGGCCGCAGTCAGATCGGCGTCCGGGCTTGCCCCGGCGGAGTTCGCGGAACCGCGACGGCCCGGCCGCGCGGATGGGGGGCGTATTTGGTGGCACGAGGGCAGGACCTAGGGGACAAGGGGATCGGGATGGGGGACGGGAACCAGCATCCGGGCATCGGATGGAGCCGGGGCATCGGCGTGGACGCAACGGCAGTTGCCAGAGCGCGTGCCAGAGAGCGGTGGCGCGACGGCCGACCGGGTGACCCTGGCGGGTAGCCCGGACGCGATGGCCGATGGCCGCGGGAAAGCGGCTCGGTCGGTTCGGCCATCAACGCGATCCGCTGACACAACAAAGACAAAGAGGAACGAGCCAGTCGATGCCGGGACATCTGCAAGCGGAGAATATGAGCGACACGGCGACCTCCGGGGGCGCGACCGAACGAGCCGAGGCCGGAGTGGAGATCGCGCTTGCGGCCGGTCGTTGCGAGCTGCACCCCGACCCGCGCCTCGATTCGCGCCCCGACCCGCGCGAAATGGCGGCATGGGAATCGATGCGCGCCGAGCTGCGTGAGGCAATCGGCCCGGACATGTTCGCAGCGTGGCTGGCGCCGGCGCGGCTGGCTGCCGATGGAGCCGGCACCCTGCTCTTGCGCCTGCCCTCCCGTTTCATGGCGGACTGGGTGCGCCAGCACCATGGCGAGGCAATCGCGAGCGGGCTTTCCGAGCGGCTGGAGCGCCCCGTGCAGTTGCGCGTGACGGTGGGAAGCTGTGGCGCGGCGGACTCGCGCGCTGCGCAGCGGAATGGCGATGCCCGCAGCGCCGATCTGCCGGCTGAACCGGCCCCGGCCTTCGAGCCGCGCTACAGTTTCGAGACCTTCGTCGTCGGCAAGTCCAACGAGCTTGCCTTCAACGCCGCCCAGACGCTTGGCGCAGCCGTTGGCCAGCCGCTCGCCTCGGGCTTCAATCCGCTGTTCCTGCACGGCCCCACCGGCCTCGGGAAGACCCACCTGATGCACGCGATCGGCCAGAGCGTGCTGGCGCGGATGCCGACGGCGCGGGTGCTCTATCTTTCGGCAGAGAAGTTCATGGTGGAGTTTCTTGCAGCGTTGCGCGCGCGGGAGACCATCGCCTTCAAGCAGCGGCTGCGTTCGTGCGACCTGCTGATGATCGATGATGTGCAGTTCATTGCCGGCAAGGAATCCACGCAGGAGGAATTCTTCCATACCATGAACGAGATCATCTCGGCGGGGCGCTGGCTGGTGATCTCGGCGGATCGCAGCCCGCAAAATCTCGAGGGGATCGAAAGCCGGATCTGCTCGCGGCTCGCATGGGGGCTGGTGGCAGACATCAACCCGGCCGATTTCGAGCTGCGCTACAATATCCTGCGCGCCAAGATCGGCGCGCTTCCGCAGGCCCAGGTACCCGATGCCGTTGTGGACTACCTGGCCCGCAAGATGGTGGCCAATGTCCGCGAGCTGGAAGGCGCGCTGAACCGCGTGGTCGCCTATGCGAACCTCGTCGGCCGGCCGGTGGACCTCGACTTCACTCGCGAGGTGCTTGCCGACGTGCTGCGCGCCCATGCGCGCAAGCTCACCATCGACGACATCCAGCGGCGGGTGGCCGAGCACTACCGGCTGAAGCTCTCTGACCTGGTGTCGCCGCGCCGGGCGCGGGAAGTGGCTCGGCCGCGGCAGGTGGCAATGTATCTGGCCAAGCAGCTTACGCCGCGTTCCTATCCCGAGATCGGGCGGCGCTTTGGCGGCCGGGATCACACCACCGTGCTGCACGCGGTGAAACGCATCGAGGAACTGCGGGCGAACGACCATGAGCTCGACCGCGACATCCAGCATCTGCGACGCGTGCTCGACTCCTAGAGCAGGTTGCGGCTGCCCTGCCCGTCTGGCCGCGCCGATGGGGCCGCGGGGTTGATTGATCCACCGACTTCCCTATCCTTATCCGGCCCGGCAGGTTGGGAGGCCGCATTGGACCAGGCGCAGACACAGGAGATGCAATCGCTGGACCCGGACCGGCCGCGCCCGGCCGCAGTGCAGGACATCGGCGAGGCTGATATCCGCTGGGCGCTCGAGCGCGGCTGGGATGATTTCAAGGCGCTGCGGGGCGACTTCCTGTTCCTCCCCGTCGTTTACACCGCGCTTGGGTTCGCAGCCTCGGCGCTGGCCTTCCAGCAGACGCTGTTCGCGTTGATCTTCCCGCTCGCCGGCGGCTTTGCGCTGGTCGGCCCGATCGCGGCGGCGGGCTTCTATGAGCTGGCGCGACGGCGGGAGCAGGGGCAGGACACGACCTGGTTCCACTTCTTCGACCCGATGCGCGGGCCGCAGCGCTTTCCGTTGCTGATGCTTTCAATCGTGCTGGCGGGCCTGTTCCTGATGTGGATGGCGGTTGCCCAGGGCATTTACGCCAACACGCTGGGCCGGCTTGCCCCGGAAGGGGTGGCGCAGTTCCTGACATTCCTGTTCACCACGCCGGAGGGCTGGACGATGATCATTGCCGGCAATCTTGCCGGCGCGGCCTTCGCCGTTGTTGCGCTGGTAATCGGAGCTTTCAGCTTCCCCATGGCGGTGGACAAGGCCTGCGACCCGTTCGTTGCCATCCTGACCTCGGTCTCGGCATGTCTGCAGAACCCGGCGACCATGTTGCGCTGGGGCGCGGTCGTTGCCGGTCTCCTGGTGCTGGGCTCCATCCCGCTGTTCCTGGGGCTGATGCTGGTGCTTCCATGGCTCGGCTATTCGACGTGGCACCTCTACACGCGGGCGGTGGTGCGCTAGAGCATCTTCCGATCCTGTTGAATCGCGTTTCCGATTCAACAGGATCGGAAACAGATGCTCAAGACACTGCACGGACGAGCAACTTTGTCCGGGGCCGTTTGAACCTGGCGGTGCAACCGCCACGAATGTTGCTCTGGGCAACACACCCGATTTGCGCAGGCTGGGGTGAGCTGTCTTCGCTAGCGATAAAGGGCGTCGAGACGCGGCGCATAGACCTGTTTCAGAATGTGGCGGCGGATCTTCATGGACGGGGTCAGCTGCTCGTTCTCGACCGTGAAGGGTGCATCGGCGAGGATGACCCGGCGGACCTTTTCCGTGACTGTCAGGTCGTGGTTGACGCGATCGACCGCCGCCTGGACGGCGCGGACGAACTCCGGGTGCCGATCGGCCTCGTGGATGTCGATGCCGGTCCGCGCCGCCCATTCCATGCGGAATTCCGCATCGGGCACCACCACACCGACGAGGTAGGGCCGCCGGTCGCCGGAGACCATGGCTTGGGCGATTTCGGGCTGCAGGGTGAGCATCCCCTCGATCTTCTGTGGAGCGATATTCTCGCCCTTGTCGTTGACGATGATGTCTTTCTTGCGGTCGGTGATGACGATGTGGCCGTCGGCGTCGATCTCGCCGATGTCGCCGGTATGGAGCCAGCCATCCTGAAGGACGCGGGCGGTCTCGGCCGGATTGTCCCAATAGCCGTCCATCACCAGCTCACCGCGAACGAGGATCTCGCCATCCTCGGCGATGCGGACCTCGGTGTTGCGCAGCGGCGGGCCGACGCTGTGCATCTTCACGGTCGCCGCCGGCCGGTTGCTGGAGATGACCGGCGCGGATTCCGTCTGGCCATAGCCCTGGAGAATGCGCAGGCCCAGCGCGTGAAAGAAGATGCCGACATCGGGGTTGAGCGGTGCGCCGCCCGAGACCATCGCCTTCACCCGCCCGCCGAACCGGGCGCGCACTTTCTTCCGGAGCGTGCGGTCCAGCAGGAAATCGACCGGGCGGTCGATCAGCCGGGTGCGGCCGCCCCGCTCGACGGTGCGGCGGCTGAGCGCCTCGGCGGTATCGAGGAGGCGCGGGGCGAGGCCGCCCTGCTTCTGGATCGTCTTGACCATGCGGGTGCGCAGCACCTCGAACAGGCGCGGAACGACGACCATGATCGTCGGCTTCACGTCCTCGATATTGGCGGCAAGCTTGTCGAGCCCTTCAGAATAGAAGATCTCGCCGCCGAGCCCGATGGGAAGGAACTGGCCGGCGGTATGCTCATAGGCATGGGACAGCGGAAGGAAGGACAGGAACCGCTCGCGGCCGGACTCCGGGAAGTCATGCTCGATGACGTCGATGCAGCCCTCCACATTGTGGAGAATCGCCCCATGGTGCTGCCGGACGCCGCGCGGTGTGCCGCCCGTGCCCGAAGTGTAGATGAGGCAGGCCGTATCGCGCCGGTTCATGGTGGCCGCAGCGCGCACGGCCGCGACATCGCCCGGGTGACGGGCCAAGAGGGTGTGCCAGTCGTGGAGATCGACCCGCTCGCCGGACTGGCCGACCTTCAGCGGCTCCATGCCGATCACATGGGCGCAGTTCTGCGCCTGGTAGACGGCCTTCAGCAGGGTTCGCGCAAGCCGGTTGGTGGAGACGATGGCGGCCGCGGCGCCGCTGTTGGTGAGGATGTGGACATGGTCGCGCTCGGTGTTGGTGGTGTAGGTCGGCACCGAAATGCCGCCGGCTGCCATGATGCCGAGATCGGCGATGCAGAACTCCGGCCGGTTCTCGGACACGATCGCGACACGGTCTCCGGTCTGGATACCAAGGGCCTTCAGCGCGGTGGCAAGCGAGGCGACCTGCCCTGCCGCCTCTGCCCAGGAGATGGGCTGCCAGCCATCGGGCCCCTTGCGCCACAGGAACGGCGCGTCGCCGCCGCGCTCGGCCTCGGCGAAGAACATCGTGACGAGATTGGGCCAGGCCGCGACCCGCTCTGTCATGCCCTGCCCCTTGTGCCGTGCCATGGCGATCCTCCCTCGCTCTAGCGGCCGTGCGCGGCCGACGTTCCCTCGCTGCGCGGGTCGGCAGCGGCCCGCCAGCGGCGGCCCTCACGCGCAATCACCTGCCCCTTGATGGGAAGGTTCGCGGCAGTGACATTCTGGTGGCCGAGCGCCTTCAACCCCGCCGCCATCTCCTCGAGCCTCGTGCCCTGTTCGTAGCGCAGGCCCCGACGGTCGGCGACGATAACGGGGGCGGCAAGCGCAGCCTCCGCAGGCATGCCCCCGTCCAGAGGGGCGTTGATGCTCTGGGCCACCTGCGCGTTGTGGGTGGCGCCGCCGGCGGCGCCGAAGGCAGCGACGGGCCGGCC
>JBKBXK010000047.1:0-12090 GCA_046314095.1 Thermaurantiacus sp.
CAAGAAGTTCCGGGTGTAGGCTGCCCGGAACATGCACCTTACTGGATTGCGGAAGCGGGCCGGTCGTGACCTCGAACAACTCGGTGCGGGCGGGAATGTCAGCCATCTGCTCCTCCATCGGCAATCGAAAGGGGGAGCGGACATGACGCCGTCCCTCCCTCCGCCGGCGTTAACCGGATCAGGTTCGACGGGTCGCAGGCGCCTCCTGCCTCTCAGCCGCGGCTCGCGCGGCCCCCCGGGGATGGCGCACGCTAGGCGCGGAGACGCGCGGGCGCAACCTCAGACGGCGGGCAACTCCCAGGATTCGAAGACAGTTTCTCTGGAAATCAATCCGTTGCGCATCATGAAGAGGTGAATCAGCCGCAGGCGAACCTTGCTGCCGATGGGAACGGGCGCGTTCACCATGCCATCGCCCACAAGGCGAAAGCAGGCGATGCAATCATCCACCACCCAGTCCCCCTCTCCATAGCGCGCGACAGGGGTGATGTTGATATCCGCCATGCTATTGAACATGCGCCGATAATTCGCTTCGATCGCGGGCTTGTCGGAGAGTCGCACGCCACGGCCCGGGACTTCGAGCACCACGTCATCGGTGTAGAGATGCATGATGGAGGCCGGGTCGCTGGCCTCCCCGGCCATGTGCGCACCGACGGTTTCAAGATTGCGGGCAAGGCCCGGCTGAATGGGGGCGGTGGCCATGATGTCTCCTGTTGGTCAGTGTATCTGTCTATAATGGACAGACAGTCTGTCTTGTGTCAAGAGGTAATGGATGGCGCAGGATTCCCGGCTCGTGCTCACCTTGCGGCAGCTCACCGAGCGGCTGCGCGCCGAGGTTTATGGCGGCATGGCGAACAAGGGCTTCCCCGACGTGCGCCCGGCCCATTCGGCAGTGCTGCGCAATCTTCCGCCGGAGGGGGCGCGGATCGTGGAGCTGGCTGAAGATGCAGGCATGACAAAGCAGAGCATGGCCTATCTCGTCTCTGGCCTGGAGGCGCAGGGGCTGGTGCAGATTGCCCCGGACCCGAGCGATGGGCGGGCGCGAATCGTGACCCTGACCTCGCGCGGGGAGCTCGCAGTGCGCGCACTGATCGCGCTGAGCCGCGACGCCGAGCGCAGGCTTGCCGAGGGCATGGGCGAGGACCGGGTTCGCGTGCTGCGGATGCTGAGCGAGCAGGCCTTGCAATCGATGAAGGACAGGGACGGGTACGGCTGAGGCGCTTGCGCATGGCCGGGCCGGATGGCAACGACGCGCCATGCTGCTGGGCCAGTCGCAGGCGATAGAGGCGTTTCGCGCGGCCCGGGCTTCGGGCCGCCTGCATCATGGCTGGCTGCTGGCCGGGCCGGAGGGCGTGGGCAAGCGCCGGTTTGCTGACATGGCGGCCCTTGCCCTTCTTGCCGAGGCGGAATGGGAGGTGCCGCCCGAGCATCCGGCGGCCCGTCTGGTAACGGCCCGAAGCCATCTCGACCATTTTGTGCTGCGCCCGCCGGAGGAAGGGAAGGGGGCCTCCACTGCGACCATCGGTATCGAGCAGGTGCGGGCGCTCCGCCAGTTCCTGCACGGAACGGCGGCGCTCGGCCGCTGCCGCACCGTGATCGTCGACCCGGTGGATGCGCTCAACATCAGCAGCGCCAATGCGCTGCTGAAGGAGCTGGAGGAGCCGGGACAAGACACCACGCTGTTCCTGGTGAGCCACGCGCCGGGCCGGCTGCTGCCCACCATCCGCTCCCGCTGCAGGACGCTCGGCTTCGGGCGGCTGGACGCAAGCGACATGGCCGCCGTTCTGGCCACGATCGCGCCGGACCTTGGCGAGGACGTGCGGGACCGGCTGATCGCGCTTTCGGAAGGCGCGCCCGGCCGCGCGGCCCGGCTGCTGGAGGAGGGCGCGCTGGAGATCGTGGCCGAGCTGGATGCGCTGACAACCTCAGACGCGACGCTTGCCCTGGCGCGGCGATTCCAGCCGGCCGCCGCGGCCCCGGGCTTCGCGCTCCTCTGCCAGCTGGTGCCGGCGCGGATCGCCGGGCTAGCCCGGGCGGCGTGCGACCATCGACTTGCGGACCTGCATGCCGAGGTGTCGGCGCTGGCGGCGCGTGCGGTCGCCCAGGCCTTCGACCGGGTGCAGGTGGCGCACATGCTGCTTTCCCGGTGGCAGGAGGCGCGCAGGCTGGCTGGAGCAACGGCGGCATGAACAGCGGCCGCTATGTCGTGACCACGGCTATCCACTATCCCAATGGCCGGCCGCACATCGGCCACGCCTATGAAGCCATCGCAACCGACTGGCTGGCCCGCTTTGCCCGCGCCGACGGGCGCGAGACGTTTTTCCTGACCGGCACCGACGAGCATGGGCTGAAGATCGCCCAGGCGGCCCGCACGGCGGGCCTGCCGCCGCGCGCGTTCGTGGACGGAATGACATCGCATTTCCGGGAGATGACCAAGCAGCTTCAGATCAGCTGCGATCGCTTCATTCGGACCACCGATTCCGACCATGTGGCCTGCGTGCAGGCGCTTTGGCAGCGGATGGAGGCCGCCGGCGACCTCTATCTCGGCCGCTACGAAGGCTGGTACTCGGTGCGGGACGAAGCCTATTATGACGCGGAGGAGACGAGCCTCGGCGAAGACGGGGTGCGGCGCGCGCCGACAGGAACCGAGGTTTCCTGGACGGTGGAGGAAAGCTGGTTCTTCCGGCTTTCCCGCTACCAGGAGCCGCTTCTGAACCTCTATGCCGAGCGGCCGGACTTTGTGCAGCCAGCAAGCCGGCGCAACGAGATGCGGGCATTTGTGGAGCGCGGGCTTCAGGATCTTTCGGTCAGCCGCACCAGTTTCGACTGGGGCGTGCCGGTTCCCGGCGCGCCCGGCCATGTGATGTATGTGTGGGTGGATGCGCTTGCCAACTATCTGACTCCGTCCGGCTGGCCGGCGGCGGGATGGGAGGCACGCTGGCCGGCCGATCTGCACGTGATCGGGAAGGATGTGGTGCGGTTCCACACGATCTACTGGCCGGCCTTCCTGATGTCGGCCGGGCTGCCGCTTCCGCGGCGGGTGTTCGGCCACGGCTTCGTGCTCAACCGCGGGGCCAAGATGTCAAAATCGCTTGGCAATGTGGTGGAGCCGGGCGCACTTGCGGAGATGTTCGGCCTTGATGCGCTGCGCTATTATCTGCTGGCGGCGATCGCGTTTGGGCAGGATGGCGAATGGAGCCACGAGGCGATCGTGCGGCGGGTGAATGCAGACCTTGCCAATGACCTTGGCAATCTGGCCCAGCGCACCCTTTCGATGATTGCGAAGAACTGCGCGGGCCGGGTGCCGCCGGATGGGCCGAAAACGCCCTCCGACACGGCGTTGCTCGACCAGCTTGAGACAATGCTGGAGGAGGCGCGGGACGCGCACGCGGCCGTGCGGCCCGACCTTGCGCTCGCTGCCACCTGGGCGCGGGTTTCGGCGACCAACGCCTATCTGAACGAGGCGGCCCCCTGGGCGCTGAGAAAGACGGACCCGGCGCGCGCCGACGTGGTGTTGTGGCACGCAGCGGAGGCCGTGCGCCGGATCGCGCTTCTGACGCAGCCGGCAATGCCCGGGAGCGCCGCGCGGCTTCTGGACCAGCTTGCCATCCCGGCCGAGGCACGCAGCTTTGCCAGCTTTGACGACGCACTGGTGCCGGGCACCGTGCTGCCGCCGCCGCAAGGGGTGTTTCCGCGCCTTGCCGTGCCGGAAGAGGAGCCAGCCTGAGGTTCAGCCGTTGCGGAGCAGCAGCCAGACGGTGTAGCCGACATAGGACGCAAGCAGCACCGCTCCCTCGCTGCGGCTGATGCGGCCGCTGAAGGCGAAGACCATCAAGGCCACCGAGGCGCCAAGCATCACCCAGCTGTCGATGGCGGCGATCTCGGCCGGGAAGGCCGTGGGCGCGATGAGGCCGGTGACGCCGCCGATGCCGAACAGGTTGTAGATGTTGGAGCCGAGCACATTGCCCACGGCGATATCGGTCTGCCGCTTGAGGGCGGCCATCACCGAGGTGACCAGTTCGGGAAGCGAGGTGCCGACGGCGACGATGGTGAGCCCGATGACGGCTTCAGACATGCCGAGAATGCGGGCGATCTCAACCGCGCCGGAAACAAGGATACGGCCGCCGAAGATGATGATTGCGAGGCCGGCCAGCGCAACCAGGATGGGAACCACCCAGCCCAGGATGCCCGGCAGTGGCTTCATGCGCGGCGCATCCACCTGTTCGAAGGCGACCGCCTTGTCGAAGGCGGCGCCACGGCCTTCGACCAGCACCCGGTCGATCTGCCGTTCCTGCCGGTAGGCGAACACCAGATAGGCGATGAGAGCGGCCGACAGGACGGCCCCGACGGCCCAGGTGAGACCGACGCTGATGCCCGCAAGCGCGAAGGCCAGTGCCGCGAGCACGCCGATGCTGCCATCGCGCTTCAGCGCGCTGGCGCTGACGCTGAGCGGCAGGATGAGCGCGGAAATGCCGAGGATCAGGAGAATGTTGGAGATGTTGGAGCCGACGATGTTGCCGATGGCAACGCCCGGCGCGCCGGCCCGCGAGGCCTCGACCGACACGACGAGTTCGGGCATCGACGTGCCGAAGCCGACCAGCGTGAGGCCGATGAGCAGCGGCGAAACGCCCAGCCGCTCGGCCAGCGAGACCGCGCCACGGACAAGAAGCTCGCCGCCGATCACAAGGAGAACGAGGCCGCCGAGCAGGGCGAGAATGGGTTCGAGCAAGCCTTGGACCCCCTCAGAGCGTGGCGCGTGGGCGCGGCAATGGGCGCTTGCGGCGATGCTTTCAAGGCTGGGCCGGTTGAAAGCCGGCGGCAGGCCGCGCAGATGAGAGGCGCATGCTGATCGATTCCCACTGCCACTTGAACTATCCGGGGCTTGTCGAGGACGAGGCCGGGACACTGGCGCGCGCTCGTGACGCGGGCGTGGGCGGCTTCGTGAACATCTCCACCCGCCGGAACGAGTGGGAGGCGGTGATCGCGGCGGCGGACCGCCACCCGGACGTGTGGGCGAGCGTGGGCATTCACCCGCACGAGGCCGATGCGCATACCGATGTGGGGGTTGCCGCACTGGTGGAAGCGGCAGCGCACCCGCGGGTGGTGGGCATCGGCGAGACCGGGCTCGACTATTACTATGACAAGTCTGACCGGGGGCAGCAGCAGGCGGGCTTTCGCGTGCACTGCGCGGCCGCGCGCGACACGGGCCTGCCGCTGATCGTGCACAGCCGGGACGCCGAGGCGGACACGATTGCAATCCTGGAGGAAGAACTGGGGCAGGGCGCCTTTCCGGTGCTGTTCCACTGCTTCACCGGCTCGCAATGGCTTGCGGATCGGGCGCTGGCGCTGGGCGCGACGATTTCGCTTTCGGGGATCGTGACCTTCCGGAATGCGCACGCGTTGCAGGATGTGGCGGGGACGATTCCGGCGGACCGGCTGCTGGTGGAAACCGATGCGCCGTTCCTCGCGCCGGTTCCGGTGCGCGGGAAAACCTGCGAGCCGGCGCATGTGGCACATACGGCGCGGTTCCTTGCCGGTTTGCGCGGAGTCTCCGAGGGAGACATTGCGGCAACAACAGCGAAAAACACACGGAGATTGTTCAGAAAAATGGCTGGATGACGGGGCTTTCGCTTACCATGCTTGGATGCGGCACATCATCGGGTGTGCCGCGGGTCGGGAACGACTGGGGGCGCTGCGACCCGGCCAACCCGAAGAACCGCCGCCGCCGGGTTTCGGTGCTGGTGGAGCATCGGGACACGCGGCTCCTTGTAGATACCAGCCCGGACCTGCGCGAGCAGTTGCTGGACGCGGGCGTCGCGGATCTGACGGCGGTGCTTTATACCCACGACCATGCCGACCACTGCCATGGCATCGATGATCTGCGCGCCGTGTTTCACCGCCGCGGCAGCCGCATTCCCTGCTATATGGACGAGCGGACGCGGGATACGCTGATCCGGCGCTTCGACTATGTGTTCGATTCGCAAGATGGATATCCGGCGATTGCCGAGGCGCTGCCGGTGGCGCCGGATATGCGCTTTGGCGCGATCGCGGTGACGCCGATCGTGCAGGAGCATGGGCCGATCCACTCGCTTGGCTTTCGCTTTGAGGCCGAGGGCAGGGCGATTGCCTATTCGACCGACCTGAACGGGATCCCCGCCGCGAGCTGGCCGCTTCTGGAGGGGTTGGACCTGTGGGTGGTGGATGCGCTGCGCCGGCACCCGCACCCGACCCACAGCCACCTGGCGAATACGCTGGAGTGGATTGCGCGCGCGCGGCCGGGCGAGGCATGGCTGACGCACATGGACCAATCGATGGATCATGATGCGCTTCTGCGCGAGCTGCCGGCCGGCGTGTCACCCGGGTATGACGGGCGGCGCTGGCGCGCCTTGGCGATGGAGGCGGCGGCATGACGGGGCTCGATCCGCTTCGACTGGTGTTTCTCGTGGCGGTGCTGATCCTCGTGATCTCGCTCAACCGCGGCATGTTTGAGCGGCTGGGCGTTCCTGGGACGGTGCGGCTGGTGTTGATCTGGGCGTCGATTTTTGTCGGCATGGTGCTGCTGGCGTCGATCATCGGCGTTCCGGAGCGATTCCAGCGGTAGTGCTTGGTTGTCTGCGCAACTTTACATAATGTAGATTATCGGACTGGTGGATTGTCATGGAGGCGAAACTGAGGGGCCTGCCCTGCGCGGTAGAGCCTGTAGCCGCGGCCAGAACCTTCTGGGCCAGTGAAGGAGCTTGTGGGCGAACCAAAGAGCTTTTGGGCTAGACAAGCACCAGGAGCATCACGCCCGTGACCACGCCGGCACCGCCAATGAGCGCGAAGGTTGCGGTGCGCGCGGCGCGGCGTGAAGGTTCGAGCTGGCTGCGGCTGCGGATGATCTCGCCCGCAAGCCGGTCCTGGTTGGTGAGCGTGATCATCGCTGCGAACAGGAACAGGGCTGCGGCAAGCATGATGCCGCCCTTCTGGGTGACGTCGGCCAGGATGGTGCCGAGAAATGTGAGAAGGCCCCCGAGCGCCAACAGCGAGGTGGTGGTGAGATGGCGAAGCAGGCCCAGCTGATGTGCCTTCAGTTGCTCCAAGTCGTCCAACCGCAATGCTCCCCGTTGACCGGTGCGCCCGTTTGGGACTGTAGCGTTGGGCATGGCCGATGCACCACCCTCGTTCGCACGCCGATTCTCGTCTGGTTCCAGCTTTGAGGCGGAAACCGGCTATGCGCGAGCCGTCGCCATCGATGGGTGGGTGTTTGTTTCGGGCACCACCGGGTTCGACTATGCAACCGGCGGCATCGCCCCGGATCCGGAAGTCCAGTGCCGGCAGGCGCTTGCCAACATCGAGGGCGTGCTGGCGCAGGCCGGATGCCGGCTCGTGGATGTGGTACGGGCGCGCTATCTCTGCCCGACGCGCGCGGATTTCGCGGCCTGCCAAACCGTGTTGCGTGCGGCGTTCGGGGCGCATCCGCCGGCCGCCACCATGCAGCTTGCCGGACTGCTCGATCCGCGCATGAGAATCGAGATTGAGGTGACCGCACGGATGCCCGACCATGGAGGCGCGGCAGATCCCCTGCCCGCGCTGGCGCGCCTCGTTGAGGTGATGGCGACGCTGCGCGGTCCCGACGGCTGCCCGTGGGACCGGGAGCAGAGCTTTCAGACCATTGCGCCCTACACGGTGGAGGAAGCGCATGAAGTGGCAGACGCGATTGCACGGGGAGACATGGACGCCCTCAAGGACGAGCTGGGCGACTTGCTGTTGCAGGTGGTGTTTCATGCCCGCATGGCGGAGGAGGAAAAGACCTTTTCCCTGAGAGAGGTGGCCGAGGGGATTGTCGCGAAGCTGGAACGGCGGCATCCGCATGTGTTCGGGGCGCAGAAGGCGCTTTCGGCGGACGAGGTGACGGCGAACTGGGAGGCCATCAAGGCAGCCGAACAGCCCCGGGCCTCGGAGCTGGACGGGATTGCGCCCGGCCTCCCTGCCCTCATGCGCGCGCAGAAGATCGGCAGGCGGGCGGGCAGGGTCGGCTTCGACTGGGCGGATGCTTCCGGGCCGCGGGCCAAGGTGCTGGAGGAAATCGCCGAGCTGGATGAAGCCGGCACGGATGACGCGCGCCGGGAGGAGGCCGGCGACCTGCTGTTTGCAGCCGTCAGTTGGTTGCGGCACCTGGGAATCGATGCCGAGACGGCGCTGGTAGAGGCAAATGCAAAATTCGAACGGCGGTTCCGGGAGATCGAGCAGGCACCTGGTTTTGCTTCACTTTCGCTGGAGGCGAAGGAGCAGCTGTGGCAGGACGCGAAGGCGCGGCTCAGAGCGCGTTGAAGCGGGCGCGATCGGGTGCGGTGATGCGGACCTTCACCGCGATGTCGCCCAGCCTGTCTTCCCGGTTCAGCACCTGGGCGTTGGAATAGAGCCAGGCGAGCCGCGCCCCGTCGGACGGGTGGAGGTGGAACTCGGCCACCTCCCCGCGCCCGCTGAGCGCATCCCGGATGCGGGCCCGCAACTGGTCCAGCCCAGTGCCTTCGAAGGCCGAGACCAGGACCGAATCCGGGCGGCGGGCGGTGACTGCGGCCGCGGCCTCGGCATCGAGCAGGTCGGCCTTGTTCAGAACCTCGATGACCGGCACCCGCCCTTCTCCCTCGGTGACGCCCAGCGATTCGAGGATCGCCAGCACGTCGGCGGCCTGGGCATCGCTTTCGGGATGCGCGATATCGCGCACATGGAGGAGCAGATCGGCTTCGGTCACTTCCTCGAGCGTGGCCCGGAAGGCCGCGACCAGCTCCGTCGGCAGATCGGACACGAAGCCGACCGTGTCGGAGAGGATGACCCTGCCCTGCCCTTCGATCTCGATCCGGCGCATGGTCGGGTCGAGGGTTGCAAACAGCATGTCTTGGGCAAGCACGCCCGCGCCCGTCAGCCGGTTGAACAGCGTGGACTTGCCCGCATTGGTATAGCCGACCAGCGCAACCACCGGCCAGGGCGCCTTCTTGCGTCGCGCCCGGTGCAGCGTGCGCGTGCGCCGCACATCCTCGAGATCACGACGAATTTTCGCGATGCGATCGCGCAAGAGGCGGCGGTCGGTTTCGATCTGGGTTTCGCCGGGGCCCCCGAGGAAGCCGAAGCCGCCGCGCTGCCGCTCGAGGTGGGTCCATGTGCGGACGAGGCGGCCGGCCTGATATTCGAGATGGGCAAGCTCGACCTGTAGCCGGCCCTCGGCGGTGGCTGCCCGCTCGCCGAAGATTTCGAGGATCAGGCTTGTCCGGTCGATGACCTTGGCCTTCAGCGCATTTTCGAGGTTCTTCTGCTGCACGGGCGAGACGGGTGCGTCGATCACCACCAGTTCGGCCTGATGGGCCTGGACGAGCGCTGCGACCTCCGCGACCTGCCCCTGCCCCAGGAGCATGGCAGGGGACATGCTCCGCACGCGCAGCGCCCGTGCCTCGCGCACGTCGACGCGGATGGCCGAGGCAAGGCCCACGATCTCGGCAAGGCGCGCCGCGGGATCGCGCGCATGTGTATGTGGCCGCCCATACGACGGCAGCACCGGATGCACCACGATCGCCGGCTGCCCGAAGCTGGTGCCAAGATCGGCATCAAAGCCGCGAGCGATGGACTCAGTCGTCGCTGTCATCCTTTTCCGGTTCGAACAGCTGCACGGGCCCGGCCGGCATGATGGTGGAAATGGCGTGCTTGTAGACCAGCTGCGAATGGCCGTCGCGGCGGAGCAGTACCGAGAAATTGTCGAACCAGGTGATCACGCCTTGCAGTTTCACGCCATTGATGAGGAACATGGTGACCGGCGTCTTGCTCTTGCGGATGGCATTCAGGAACACATCCTGGAGGTTGTTTGCCTTGTCGCCCATCGGCTTGTCCTTCGTGGCGGATATCGTGGATCCGCTCGTCGCACCGTTGCCCGGTGTCGGCGCGCGCGGCCCCGCTGCCACGCTGCACTGCGATGTAGGCATGGCCATGGCCCGATTCCAGCCCTCCGCACAGAGGCATTCCGAGGGCGTTCGCCTCAGGCCTCTTCCTCCCGCCCGCTGTCGGCCATGCCGAGCGCCTTCAGTTTCCGGTGCAGGGCCGAGCGCTCCATGCCGATGAAGGCGGCCGTGCGCGAGATATTGCCAGAGAACCGACGGATCTGGACCTTCAGATATTCCCGCTCGAAGGCTTCCCGGGCCTCGCGCAGCGGGGTTGCCATGATGCTGCGCGCCGCCTGATCCGGGAGCAGCCGGGCGGGCTCGGCAATCAGCTCGGCCGGCAGCATGTCGAGGGTGATCGATTCCGTGCGCTCGGCTGGAGCGAGGATCAGCGTGCGCTCGATCACGTTGCGAAGCTGCCGGACATTGCCGGGCCAGCTGTAGGCCTGAAGCGCCGCCATGGCATCGGACGCGATGCCGGGCGTGCGCACCCGGCGTTCCGTCGCCAGCCGGGCAAGGAAATATTCGGCCAACTGGGGGATGTCCTCCCGCCGGTCAGCCAAAGCGGGGATTCGCACCGGCACGACGTTCAGCCGGTAGTAGAGATCCTCCCGGAACCGGCGTTCGGAGATTTCGAGCGCAAGGTCGCGCGCAGTGGCGCTCACCACCCGCACATCGACCTTGACGTTGCGGGCGCCGCCCACCCGCTGGAAGCTCTGGTCGGTCAGCACCCGCAGCACCTTCGCCTGGGTGGTGAGCGGCATGTCGGCCACCTCATCGATGAAGAGGGTGCCACCGTCGGCGACCTCCAGAAGCCCGGTGCGGATGACTTCCCCGCCCTGCTCTTCGCCGAACAATTCCTCCTCGACCCGCTCGGGCGCCATGCGCGCGGCGGCCAGCACCACGAACGGCCGGTCCGCACGGGTGGACCAGTGATGGAGCAGGCGCGCGGCGACTTCCTTGCCGGAGCCCGCGGGCCCCGAAATCAGGACCCGGCTGCCGGTGCCGGCAACCCGCTTGATGGTTGCGCGCACGGCGTTGATGAGCTGGCTGCGGCCCGTCATTTCCGTCTCTGCACCAACGAGTTGCCGAAGTTCCTGAACTTCCCGTTGCAGGCGCTCCGTCTCGGTGGCGCGGGCCACTGCGAGAAGCAGCGCCTCTGCCTGGAACGGCTTTTCGATGAAATCCCAGGCGCCGCGCTTGATGGCCGCCACAGCCGTATCGAGATTGCCGTGGCCGGAGATGATGAGCACGGGAAGCGTCGGATCGCGGCCCTTCACCAGATCGAGCAGTTCCAGCCCGTCGAGCCGGGAGCCTTTCAGCCAGATATCGAGCACGAGGAGCGCGGGCCGGCGCTCTGCGAGCGCTTCCAGCGTGGTGTCGGAGCAGGCGGCCGTGCGCGCGGTGTAGCCCTCGTCCTCGAGGACGCCGGCGATCAGCTCCCGGATATCGGCCTCGTCGTCGACCACCAGTATGTCGAGCGCCATGCTTCTCAGGCTTCCGTGACTTCAGGCTCGGGCAGCGCGCGGACGTGCGGCTGACGGCTCTCGGTTTCTGCGGGAGGAAGGTCGAAGCGCATGCGGACGATGGCGCCGCCTTCCGGCCGGTTCAGGAGCTCGAGGCGCCCGTGATGATCCTCGACAATGCGCTTGACGATGGCGAGGCCGAGGCCGGTGCCGCGATCGCGTGTCGTCACATAGGGTTCAAACAGCCGCTCGCGCAGTTCCTCTGGCAGGCCGCAGCCGGTGTCGCAGACAGCGATGCTGAGTTGCTGGCCATCGACCAGGATCGAGATGGTGATGTCGCCCGTGCCATCCCGATTGCCGGCATGGACGGCTTCGGCGGCGTTCTTGAGAAGATTGGTAAGCGCCTGGGCGATCTGCCTGCGATCACAGATGAAATCGGGGAGCGCAGTAGGTGCTTCGAAGCTGTAGCGGATGCCCGGGTTGGCGACTTCGGCAAGCAGCATCGTCTGCCGGACGATCTCTTCCAGCCGCTCGCTTCGGAACACGGGCCGCGGCATGCGCGCGAAGGCGCTGAACTCGTCGACCATGCGCCGGAGATCGTCGACCTGGCGGATGATGGTGTCGAGGAGGGTCTGGTAGGTTTCGTGCCCGTCTTGGATCTGTGGCCCGAAGCGGCGCTTCAGCCGCTCGGCCGAAAGCACGATCGGGGTGAGCGG
>JBKBXK010000048.1:0-12064 GCA_046314095.1 Thermaurantiacus sp.
TGAGAACACACGCATCGGGGCCTGCCAGTTCAGGAAATTCCGGCCGTCGCCCCCATGCATACCGGTGGACGTCGCAAGCGACTCGACCGCGGCATTTCCGGAGCCGGTGGTGCCCGCAACGAAGCCGATGTTGCGCGCGCCCGCCTGCACCGTCGCGCGCGCTTCGATATCCAGCCGTGCCGTGGTTGCGAGCCGGTCGTCTCCATGGCCGCCGGATAGTCCCACGGCCGTTGCACTCGCGATCCGGTCGGTGCTGCTGCCAGCAAAGCCCGCCAGCGTCAGGTTGGTCGACACTCCGGTCGCGCTGGCGGTCGCCTGCACCAGGCCCGCGCGCGAGACGCGGATGTCGCTCCCTCCGCTGGTGCTGCGCGCAAGCGTTGCATTGGCAGTGGCATCTGCGGAAAGCTTCGCGAGCGAGGTGCCCGCAAGGCTGACGGCCGCCGAGTCTGCGCGTGCCATGGCGTTGGCCGTTACCGTGCCTGCGCCGCCGATCTCCACCTGATCGAAGCCGCCGCCGCCACGATAGCCCGCAGCGTTTGCCACCGATACGGTCCCGGCGTCGGTGATGGCTGCACCAGCGAGCGTCACGCCCACGGTGGTAGAGCGCGTGTTCGCCACCGCGTTTGCGGAAAGCGCGTTCGAGATGAGAACAGTGTTGTTTCCGCCTCCGCCATCCACGCCCGATGCCGTTGCTTCAGCCTGCGCGCGCGCATCAGGGAGGGATGCGCCCGCCAGCGACACCGAAACCGTGACACCGCGCACATCGGCGTTGGCGTTGGCGCTCAACGGCGCGGTCGCCAAGATGCTGTCGGCGCCATCTCCTCCCGCGATTGCGATAGCGCGCGCGTTGGCGCCAGCACGCGATTCCGGCAGGCTCGCGCCCACCAGGTTCACCGCAACGCTGGTCTGCGGGGCGGTCGCCGTCGCAACGGAATCGATCCGCCCGCTCGCGTTGACGAGATTGTTGCCAGCGAGACCGCGGCCAGCGTCGATCCCGATGGAGGTTGCGTCGGCTTTCGTTGAAAGCGCCGTCATGCTGAAACCGGATACTCCGACGCTGACCGCAAGACCGCGCGCGTCGGCCGTAGACGTCGCCCGCACAATGCCGCTGCTGGTGATGATGTCACTGCCCGAACCGCCCGAAATTCCGGTCGACAGCGCGGTGGCGACGCGGTCGAAGGAGCCGATGTTGCCGCTCACTCCTGAAAGGCTCACCTGCACTGAAGGCCCGCGGACCGAGACATTCGAAATCGCCTCCACCAACGAGAAGGCGCCAAGCAGGTCATTGCCGGCCCGCCCGGCGATCCCCACTGCCTCGGCAAGCGCATTGGTCTCCATAGACAGGAGATTGCCGCCCACTGGGAATGTGCCGCTGACCGCAACCGCCGTTCCCCTGGCGTTGGCGACGGCATTGGCAATCACCGGCGCGAAGGCCTCCACGATGTCATCGCCGGCATCAACACTTTCGGCCGCGTCACCCTCGATCCCGATCGCGCGCGCCACCGCCTCATTGTCAGCGGAATCGGCGTTGAAAACCCCGGCATAGGAAACACCGGTGCTGGTGGCGGTGGCGGTGGCACGCGCTTCGATCCGCCCGGTCGAGCCGATGACATCGCTGCCACCACCGCCCGAAAGCCCGCGCGCGGTTGCATCGGAGCTGTTGGAGAGATCGCCGACATTGCCACCACCGGTCGAGACCGCGACCGTGACGCTGCTCACGGTCGCGGTCGCATTGCTGTTGAGGGCCGCCGCGTTCCAGAGCGTATCGTTCCCCGATCCGCCGTCGAGGCCGGTCGCAGCCGCTGTTGCGCTGTTGGTGAAGCTTCCGACATTGGCGCCGAGAAGCGATACGGATACGCTCGGCGCCCCGACGGTGGCAATTCCGGTCACCGTCATCGGGCCAAGATTGCGCAGCAGGTCGCTGCCCGTCCCGCCAAACTGGCCGGTCGCGTGCGCATCCGATGTCAGCGTCCCGTCGAACAGGTTGCCGCTGATGCCGAGCGTTCCGGACACGCCAACCGTCGTACCGCGTGCAAAACTGTCCGCCGTGACGCGGGTGACACCTGCCGTCACCAGCTCGGCATCGCCATCGTGGCCGTCGAGCCCGGTTGCAGTTGCTGTTGCCGTCGTGTTGCTTTGTACCCAGTTGAACGCAAGCCCCACACCGATGCCGCCCGAAAGCGACACGGCCACGCTTTCGCGGAACGCCTCGGCGTGGCTGTCAACGGTCAACGCCCGCCCGGCCAGAAGGGTGCTTGCGCCACCACCGCTTGCAAGGCCGGTGCCGGTCGCCTCGGACAGCACATCGCTCAAGATGGCGGTCGCCCCCACGGAGAAGCCATAGACGGCAAAGCCGATGCCGACCGAGACGCCGGTCGAGCGAGCAAGGGAACGGGAATCGACGAGGATGGTCCCGTCGATGCTCATCAGGTCATTGCCGGCACCGCCGGTCGCACCCAACGCCATGCTGGTGGCGATGGATTCCTGCAAGAGCACTGCGCCGCCCACCCCGACGCCCTGGTAGGAGCCGGCAAGCCCGACATTCACGCCGACGCCACGCGCCAGCGTGTTGGCGCGCGCATGGAGGCTGTGTGGCAGAAAGCCCGGCGCCGCCGGCCCAACGGGCGCGGACAGCAGCAGCACATCGTCGCCGTCGCCCATGTCGACCGCGGTCGCATCCGCGGTGGCGACCGGCGAGATGTCGCCGAAGGCGGCGCCAAAGCCGACCCCGTTCACCGCGAAATCGATGCTGACGCCGATCCCGTTGAGGATTGATTCCGATTCCGCATCGGCGCTGATGCGCCCTGCGCCCTCGAGATGATCGTCGCCCGCGCCAAGCAGCGCGCCTCCGGCCCGTGCGGTAGCATTCGTGCCCAGCTGCATCACTGACACACCCGCCGCCACGCCATTCGTGGCATAGGACCCTGTCACCCCGACCCCGGTCGAGCGCGCAGTGGCCCGCGCGGTCGAAGCCGCGTCTGCATCGTGAAAGATCACATCGCGGCCAGCGCCGGTGTCGAAAAGGCTGGCCTCCGCCTTGGCGCCGGTATCGCCCAGCATCACCGCACCGCCGAAGCCCACGCCATTCGAAGCGCCGCCCAGACCGACCGCGACCGTCACAGAGGTGGCGGTCGTCTCCGCGCGCGAGGTCAGGGCACCAGATGTTGAAAGGAGGGAATCGCGCGCGCTTCCACGCAGCAGCGCCGCCGAAGATTCGGCCCGGTTCTCCGCAAACAGCACCGGAATGCCGAGCCCGACCCCGGAGCTCGCGATGCCCAGATCGCCCGCCACGCCGACCCGCGATGCAACCGCATTGGCAAGGACATCAGCCCTTCCACCAAGCACCACTGGCTGCGGCAGGCTGATGTTCACCTGGTCGCTTCCATCCGCCGGCGCGCGCCTCTCGATGCCCGTCGCGGTCGCGCGCGCCACCTGCTCGGCGTTGACCAGCCGCCCGGACCCACTGAGGCCGCCGGAACTGTTGGCGGCGATACCGATTCCGACCGACACGCTCGCCACACGGGCATCCGCCGTGATGTCGAGCGTTCCGGTCGAGGACGCTGCTGCAATGAGATCATCCGAGCGCAGGCCGGTTGCCCGCGCGTCTGCCAGCATACCGGTATCGATGATTGGCGCGCTTACGATAGCGCCGCCCTTGGTGAGCTGCCCCTCCAGTGTCACATCGGCGGTGCGCGTGGTGGCGCGCGATGAAATCGTGATCGCGCCCTCATTGTCGAGCCGATCAAGCCCGGTTCCACCATCGAGGCCGACCGCATCCGTGCCCGCCACCAGGCGCGCGAGGAGCGCCGAGCCGCTGATGTCGAGCGATGGGTCGGAGCTATAGGCGACCCGGAAATCCACGAAGGTCCCCAAAGAGAAGGCCGTCGCGGTGAGATCAAGTGTTGCGCCCTCCGCATTCAGAAGCGTGTCGTTGCTGGCGCCTCCGGCAAGGCCGATGACCTCGGAGAAACTGTTGGCGCCGAGATTGTAGATGTCGAAGGCGACACTGAACGGCGCTCCTCCCTTGGCCGGAATCGCGCTCGATAGATCGAAGTTGATCCCGGTCGTGCGCGAATCCGCGGCTCCGGTGAGCTCGATACTGCCACTGTTGGTCAGGCGGTTCGAGCCGCTGCCGCCGTCCATCGCGCGCACGAAGGCGGAGGAATCGGTCGAAAGATCGGTCAGCCCGAGCCCGAAAGCGCCGAGGATCGATGTCGGCGACGTCGGACCCGCGGCGGCAAGATCATTGAACGGAACAGAGATCGCGATGTCGACCAGCCTGGCATTGGCACTTGCCGTTCCCTCGATGCTGCCGCTGTTGTGCAGCGTGTCCGAACCATCCCCGCCGGCGATGCCGGTGAGGTCGGCGCGCGCGCCCGCTTCCGGTCGCTGGTCCGGCAGTTCGGACGCCGGCGGGCGCCCGTCGATGATGAAGACAATCGCGCCCGTATCAATGCCCGCATCCTCGATGGCGATCGCCAGCTTCTCCTGCCGCGCCGTAGAGGTGAGCTTCAGCGTACCAGCGTTGGTCAGCAGGTCGTTTCCAGCCCCGCCCGACATGCCCACGGCCACCGCTTGGGCAAGCGTCTCTTCCTCCTTTACCTCGAGCACCACCTCGGGCAGGCCGATGTCGATCAGGCTTATCGAGAGTTCCCCCTCCTCTGTGGTCGCCATGGCCACCACGTCTATTGTGGCGCCTGCCTCATTCTCCAGCACGTCGTGGCCGTCGCCTCCCGCCATTCCGATCGCGGTCGCAATGGCCTGGCTGGCATTTTCGGCGCTGAGAATGGTCAGTCCCGTTACCGCCACACCTAGCGCGCGCACCTGCGCATCGGCGGTGGCCGAAAGTTCGCCGGCGGCGAGGTTGGTGAGCCGGTCATTCCCGCCCCCGCCCGCCATCGCCGTGGCGTTTGCGGTCGAGACCGTCACCTGCGGCCGGTCGCCAAAGGAGACACTGGCAAACAGCAGGTCCAACCGATCCGCCTGGGCCGTGGCAGTTGCCGACAATGTCCCGGCATTTTCGAGGATGTTGTTGCCCGAAGGGCTGGCAAGCCCGCGTGCCCCTGCCGTCGGGCCACCGGAAAGCGGATCGACCCAGAAGGCTGCCAGCCCCTGCAGCCCGTCCGCGTCGAAATCCACCAGCCGGAGCGTGGCCTCGGCAATAACAGACAGCGACCCGTTGACCCGCATCCGGTCATTGCCTCCGCCGGCATCGCCGATGGCGCCGAGCGCGCTGGCCAAGGTCTCCGACGCGCGGAAGAAGCGGACCAGATCCTCCACAAGCACCGGCAGCAGCTCATACTCGCGAAACTCCGACACGCTGCCGCGAACCGTACCGCTGCCGTTGATCCTGATGTCGAAGCTGCCTGGCCCTGGGGCCAGTGCACCGATGGCCTCGATCTGTGGCGCCAGGCCAAAAAAGCCGGGGCCTCGCTCGAAGGCCAGCCCGAGGTTGTTGAGTGTCTGGAGATTGCTGCTCGGCGCCAGGGTGACCGCCACTTGTCGCTCCACATTCGCTAGCGCGGGCAAAGTCGCAAGCGCCGTGGACGCAAGAAGAACCCCCGCTGCCGCAACGCGACAGCGTGTCCGCCCGCAGGCGGTTGGCCAGCCAATCATGTACGTCCCTCCGAGCGGCGAAGGTTACATGATAAACACAGTATTCACAATGATGGAAAAAATATTACTGCACTGTTCCTGCGAACTTGGCCGCCCTAGCGTCTTCTCTCGATCCTAGTTGGCGCCTGTATCCGGAAGCGCTCCCAAGACCCAGCCGCCGCCCGATTGGGACAGTTTAACACAGCACGAGAGCCCCTTGCTTCAGATGTGGATGACTCGGCCGAAGGCGTCGAGCACGCTTTCATGCATGGCCTCGGAGATGGTGGGGTGGGGGAAGATAGTGGCAATCAGCTCGGCCTCGGTGGCCTCGCACTGCCGGGCGATGCAATAGCCCTGGATCATCTCGGTCACCTCGGCGCCAGCCATGTGCGCGCCGAGAAGCGCACCCGTGTCTGCATCGAACACCGTCTTGACCAGACCGTCCGGCTCTCCAAGGGCGATCGCCTTGCCATTGCCGATCAGCGGAAACCGGCCGACCTTCACCGTGTGACCGGCGGCCTTCGCGGCCGCCTCGGTCATCCCGACGCTTGCCACCTGGGGGCGTGAATAGGTGCAACCCGGGACATTGCCCTTGTCCATGGGGTGCGCGTGCGGATTGCCTGCCATCTTCTCGACCGCGACGACACCCTCATGGCTCGCCTTGTGGGCGAGCCAGGGCGCACCAGTCACGTCGCCGATCGCCCAGAGGCCCTCGACGTTGGTGCGCCCCCATTCGTCCGTCTCGATGTGGCCCCGGTCGGTCGCGACACCCAGCGCCTCGAGACCCAGATTCTCGCTGTTGGGCGCAATGCCGATGGCGATGATCACATGGCTGAAACGCTCGTCCGCGCCGTCGATTGCAGCGGTTACGCCGTCGGCGTCGGGCGCAAGGCTCTCCACCTTCGCGCCCGTCCGGATTGCGATACCCTGCTTGCCAAAGGCCTTGGCCATGAAGGCCGAAATTTCCTCGTCCTCCACCGGCAGGATGCGATCAAGCATCTCGACGATCGTCACCTTCGCGCCCATGTCGGAGTAGAAGCTTGCGAACTCGACACCGATTGCGCCCGAGCCGATGACCAGAAGCTCGGTGGGCATGGCCGGCGGCACCATGGCGTGGCGATAGGTCCAGATGCGATCTCCGTCGGCCTTCAGATGCGGGAGTTCGCGCGCGCGCGCACCGGTTGCGACGATCACATTGTCTGCCTGGAGCGTGCGATCGCCCACCTGAACCGCGCGGGCGGCAACGAGGCCGGCCTCACCTTCGACCACAGCCACCTTGTGCTTCTTCATCAGGTGCTTCACGCCCGCGTTCAGCTGCCCGGCCACTTTCCGCGAGCGCTCGGTCACTGCGGCAAGATCGAAGCCAACCTTGCCGACCGACAGGCCATAGCTTTGCGCATGATCGAGATAATGCTTGATCTCGGACGAGCGCAGCAGGGCCTTGGTGGGGATGCAGCCCCAGTTGAGGCAGATGCCGCCCAACCGCTCGCGCTCGACAATGGCGGTCGAAAGGCCAAGCTGCGAGGCGCGGATTGCCGCCACATATCCGCCGGGGCCGGAGCCGATGACGACAAGATCGAAACGTTCGGACATGAGAGTCTCCCAGCGGCTCAGCCCCTGCGGCGGAGCAGCAGCATGATGAAGGTGATAGGAAGAAAAATGGGGCGCAGCGCAATCACCCAGCGCGGGAGGACCCGCTGCGCCGACTCTGAGACATGCTCCCCCCGCCGTCGAACGGAAATCATCTTGTCGCAGGCGCTTTGGATTGTGAGGTCTCCGTCGACATTCGCGAAGGTGCGAACCTCGACCAGCGAATCCGGCGCGATGAAGCTGTAACGAAGGATGCGCTCGTCGGGCATCACGGCCGGCTCCAGCGCTGATACGGCCACTGCGGTCGGCACCATCAACGCAGCGAAGAACAGGTCCTCGCCCGGTTCGAGCGCGCGGTAGGGGGTGTAGTGCAGGCGCAGCGCAACATCGTCGAACACAGCCCGTGTGCTGTTGTGGACATGGAACTGCTGCTGATAGATTCTCGAGAAGTTCTTTCCTTCCCAGGCAATCGAAACGCCTTCGGGAAGGATGAATGTGGCCCGGCGATTGTCGAGGATGACGACACGAAGAGTCTTGCTGAGCCTGTCCAGCCAGTAGTCGATCTGCGGACGAAAGGCAGCGCCAAGAAGCAGCGCGATTACGGCGACCGAGCCGACGATCAGGATGAACGTGGAGAAGCCGACATTCATCGGCACGCTCTCCGGTCAGACCAGCGCCAGCCGGTCCGCGGCGCAGGCGAGGCCGATCATGCCTGCTCCGGCGTGATCAGCGACCAGGCGATGTCCATCGGATGGCCGTGGCGGAACATGAGGTCGATGGAGATGATGGCCAGCGGCTCAAGCTTCCGGGCATTCTCGATACCGCCGAAATCGATCGGGCGGAAACCGATATCCTTGAGCAGGCCGCTCACCACCTGCTTGGCCCCCGAATCCTCGCCCGCCACGAGTTGTACGGGCGGCTGCGGATAGCGTTTTGCCGCTGCCATCGCGGCAGCGCCCACATGGTTCAGTGTCTTGACGACGCGCGCGCGCGTGCGCGCCGCCACATGCTCGCCTGCCGAGGTGGTGAAACCGAAGGCAAGGGTCAGCCCCGTTTCTGGCGCGTAATCCAGCGGATTGGTGCAATCGATCAGGATCCGGCCCTCCATGGGGCCGCAATCCATCAGCGCCTGATCCACATTGGGCCAGTCAACTGCCAGCACGACGACTTCCGCCCAGCCGGCCGCCTCTCCCGTTCCCATCACAGGCACGCCACCAGTGTCGGCATGTTTCGGGTCCGCCGGGTCACGAAGGCCGAACACGACATCATGGCCCGCCTCCCGAAAGGCCGGCCCCAGCACCGAGCCGACCCGGCCACGTCCGACAACGGCAATCCGCATCGCTTTCTCCTCAGGCCAGCATTGCGAGCGGCGCCTCCACCAGCGCCTTGAACGCAGCCATGAACTCGGCGCCGACGGCGCCATCGATGGCGCGGTGATCGAAACTGCCCGTGGCGCTCATGACGGTTGCAATCGCCAGCGCATCATCAACCACATGCGGGCGCTTCTCGCCGGCTCCCACGGCCAGGATCAGGCCTTCGGGCGGGTTGATGACCGCATCGAACTGCTTGATGCCATACATGCCGAGATTGGAAAGGCTGGCCGTGCCGCCCTGATACTCCTCCGGCTTCAGCTTGCCTTCGCGGGCGCGCGCAGCCAGATCCTTCATGTCCGCTGCAATCGACGACAGACGCTTGCCGGCCGCATCGCGGATCACCGGCGTAATGAGGCCGCCCGGAATGGCGACCGCGACGGAGACATCGACGCGGCCGAACTTCCGGAGATGATCGCCTCCAAAGCTCACATTGGCATCCGGCACCTGCTGCAGCACAAGGCCAAGCGCCTTCACCAGCATGTCGTTCACCGAGACCTTGACCCCCTTCTTGGCCTCCAGTGCGCTGTTGATCTCGCTGCGCAGCTTCAGAAGCGCGTCCAGCCGCACATCCACGGTGAGGTAGAAATGCGGGATGGTCGTCTTCGACTCGGTGAGTCGCCTGGCAATCGTCTTGCGCATGTTCGAGAGCTTCACCGTCTCGAACGGCACGTCGGTTTCGGGCAGGGCTGCTGGTGTGGCAGGCGCAGCGGGCGTGCGCGCTTCGGTCGGCCGGGGGGCCGCCTGCTCCAGGGCTGTTGCGCCCTTCCCGGCCGCAGCCTCCACATCGGCCTTCACAATCCGCCCGCGCGGCCCTGAGCCATTGATTTCAGCAAGATCGACTTCGTGGATGACGGCAAGCCGCCGTGCGAGCGGGCTGGCAATCACACGCGCCCCATCCTTTCGTGGCGCAGGTGCCGCCGCAGGTACTGGCGCGGATTGTGGGATTGGCTTCGCCTCCACGTTTTCGGCTGGTGGAGGGCTGCCATCATCCTGCGGAGGCGCGTCGCTGGCAGCGGCCGAAGCCGCCTCCTCGCCCTCCCCCTTGAGCCGCGCAATCACGGCATTGACCGGCACCTCCTCGGCGCCTTCCTCGACGAGAAGTTCAAGAACCTCGCCCTCGTCGACGGCTTCCACCTCCATGGTCGCCTTGTCGGTCTCGATTTCGGCGATGACGTCGCCAGAGCGTACCGTATCGCCGGGCTTCACCAGCCACTTTGCAAGCGTGCCGGATTCCATGGTGGGCGAAAGGGCCGGCATGGTGATGTCGATGGGCATGAGTCAGTCCGCCACGAACAGAGTGTCGATGTCGTAGCCGGAAAGTCCCTGTTCGATCGCCTGGTGCATGGCGATGGCGTCAGCGACTTCGGCAATCAGGGCCTTGGACACGATGGTGCGGCCGGGAAACTCGAAGCCGAGCAGCATCACACGCGTGCCGATGGCAGCAAGCTTCCTCACCAGCGGCAGATAGTCCGCATCCGGTGTCATCAGCACCACCCAATCGAGCTTGCGGGTCACGGCAACGTCGAATGCCTCGAGCGCCATCGCGACATCCACGCCCTTCTCGCGCGGCGGATCCTGGCGCGTGTCCACTCGCAGATAGTGGGGCACGATGTTGTGCTGCGCCATCAGCTGGTCAAACACCCGCTCCCCGCGCAGAAAATCCTCTACAAAGCCGGGGTTGTCGTCGCGCTCGGCCTTGTCCTCGAGATCGGACAGGGTGAAGCGCCCGCGAAAATAGTGCGCTGCCACGATCTGGCACATCGCCTTGGGATATTCCTCCAGCTTGGCCACTCGCCACCGGACGAAATCATGCAGGCCGCCGAGGTCGATCCGACGCCCGATTTCGTGGCTGTAGCGATAGTTGTTCGTCACCTGCTGGAAATAGCTGCCATCGTAGAAAATGGCGATGCGGATGAGCGCGCTCATGCTGTCGTTCACACCAGCAACCTGACGGCCGTGCAGACATCAGCAGGTTTCACCAGCGCCGCCTTTTCGAGATTGGCGGCGTAGGGGAGCGGCACGTCGGCGTTGGTTACGCGGAGCACTGGCGCATCCAGATCGTCAAAGCCTTTTTCCATCGCGATCGCGATGACTTCTGAGGCGATGGAGCAACGCGGCCAGCCCTCCTCCACCACGACCATGCGGTTGGTCTTGGCGAGACTGGCAAGGATTGCCGCCTCGTCGATCGGCCGCAATGTCCTGAGGTCGAGCACCTCGGCCTCAATACCGTCCTTCGCGAGCTCCTCGGCGGCAGCAAGGGCTACCTCCACGCCGATCGAGTAGGAAACCAGGGTCACATCCCGCCCCTCGCGATAGAGGCGGGCCTTGCCGATCGGCACGAGATGCTCGCCCTCTGGCACCTCGAAGCTGCGCCCGTAGAGAAGCTCGTTCTCCAGAAACACAACCGGGTCCACCGTGCGGATCGCGGATTTCAGAAGCCCCTTGGCATCGGCGGCATCATAGGGCGAAATCACGACGAGACCCGGAACTGCGGCATACCATGGCCCGAAGTTCTGGCTGTGCTGGGCCGCCACGCGCGAGGCGGCGCCGTTCGGCCCCCGGAATACGATCGGGCAGCGCATCTGCCCGCCCGACATGTAGTTGGTCTTGGCAGCCGAGTTGATGATATGGTCGATCGCCTGCATGGCGAAGTTGAAGGTCATGAACTCGACGATGGGCCGCAGACCGCCCATGGCCGCACCGACGCCAAGCCCGGCAAAGCCATATTCGGTGATCGGCGTGTCGACCACCCGCCGGTCCCCGAACTCGTCAAGCAGCCCCTGCGTCACCTTGTAGGCGCCCTGATAGTGGGCGACTTCCTCGCCCATGACGAAAACCGCTTCGTCGCGGCGCATTTCCTCGGCCATGGCATCGCGCAGCGCCTCGCGCACGGTGGTTTTCTTCCCCGCCACATGTTCGAGAGCCGCAGCCTTCGCAGCCGCAGGCACCGGATCTGCGCGCGCAGCCGGCGCCTGGGGGCGAACCTCGGTCGGCTCGTCGGTCGTCACCGTCGGCGGCCGCGATGGTGACGGGCGCATTTCCTCGCCGTCGATGGCAATCTCGGCAATGACGGTTCCCACTTTCACGCCGTCGGTGCCAGCTGCCACCTTGAGCGACACGACGGTTCCCTCCACGTCTGCTTCCAGCTCCAACGACGCCTTGTCGGTCTCGATATCGGCGAGCACCAGGCCGGGCTTTACATTGTCGCCCTCCTTTACCAGCCACGCCGAGAGGGTCCCCTCCTCCATGGTCGGCGACATGGCGGGGAGCTTCAGCTCCATCAATATTGCTCCACCAGCACGTCGGTGTGGAGCTCGGCGAGCTCCGGCTCGGGCGCCTGCTCTGCGAAATCGGCCGCCTCGGCCACCTCGGCGCGCACCGCCTTGTCGATCGCCTTCAGCTCGTCTTCGGTCGCAAAGCCGAGTTCGACGATCTCCTTCTGCGCGCGGTCGATCGGATCCTGCTGGTAGCGCACATTATGCACTTCGTCGCGGGTTCGATACTTA
>JBKBXK010000049.1:0-12046 GCA_046314095.1 Thermaurantiacus sp.
GACGCGCCGAGGTCGCCCGCGAGGCGGACTTCTACGGATCGATGGATGGCGCCTCGAAGTTCGTGAAGGGCGACGCGCTGGCCGGTATCCTCATTCTTCTGATCAATATCGTGGGCGGGCTTATCATCGGAACCAGCACCCATGGGCTTTCCATGGGCGATGCGGCCAATATCTACCTGCTGTTGTCGGTCGGCGATGCGCTCGTGGCGCAGATCCCGGCGCTGCTGCTGTCAATCGCGGCAGCCATTCTCGTCACGCGAACCACCGAGGAAAACCGGCTTGCATCCCAGGTGCGTGCGCAGTTCGCATCGGCGGGTGCGTGGTGGCCGGCAGCCGGGATCCTGGGGCTCCTTGCACTGGTGCCGGCGATGCCGGCGGCAATCCTGCTGCCCGCGGCCGCGATCGCCGGCACGATTGCGTGGCGGCTTTCCCGTAGACCGCCGCCGCCACCGCCGCCACCGCCGCCCTCTGCCTCCGACCCGAACATCCAGTGGGCGGAAGTGGGCGAGCAGGCCGCTGTCACGCTCGACATCGGCTACGGTCTGATTGGCCTGGTCGATGACAGCGCGAGCGGAGGGCTGATGGGACGTATCACCGCCATCCGGCGGCAGCTGTCGCGCGATCTGGGTTTCGTTGTGCCGATGGTGCGGGTGCGCGATGATGTAACGCTCAGCCCGCACGCCTATCGCATCAGCATGTGCGGCGAGCCGCTCGGGCTGGGCGAGGCCTTCGCATCAGACCTGCTCGCTCTCGAGGCTGAGGTCATCACCGAGGAGGTTCCAGGCCGCGAAACGCGCGACCCGGCGTTCGGCCTTCCGGCCCGCTGGATAGACCCTGCGCTGGAGCAACAGGCGCTGGCTGCCGGCTACACCGTCGTCGATGCGGCAACGGTCATTGGCACGCATCTCAACAAGCTGATGACCGATCATGCCGCCCAGCTGTTCGGGCAGGATGAGGCACATGCCCTTGTGGAGCAGCTGCGCCTGCGGAGCCCGCAACTCGCCCAGAGCATTTCCGACAAGCTACTCCCGCTGCCGGCCCTCGCCGCTGTGCTGCGCGCGCTGCTCGAGGAAGGGCTGCCCCTGAAGGAGTTCCCGCGCATCGCCGCCGCGCTTGGCGAGGCCGTCCCCCGCTCGCAGGAGCCGGCGGAGCTGGTCGAGCTGGTTCGGCCGCAGCTTGGTGGGCTCATCACTGCCCCCCTTGCGCCTCCCGGCCAGCCCATTCGCGTGATCGCGCTCGCCCCCGGGCTGGAACAGCTTCTTGTGTCTGCGGTCCAGGCGGCACCACAGGCGCCCTTCCCGTTCGAGCCCGGCCTCGCTGCGCGGGTCGTCGAGGCCGTGCGCGAGGCCGCAACACCTGTTCTCGCCGAGGGGCAGCAGGTCGCGCTGGTGAGCCAGCCGGCGCCACGCCGGGCCCTTTGGCGGCTGATGCGCGCCAATGGCGTGCCGGTTCCCGTCCTCGGCTTTGCCGAACTTCCCGATTCCCGTGCAGTCGAAGTCGTCGCCGTTGTCGGCGAGCCGACAACTGCCCCGCAAGAGGTCTGATCCAGGAGCCGCCCATGGACGCACGTCTCGGTCTCAATCTCGGTCTGTATTCACCGGCGGCGCTTGCCCGCGCGGATCCGGACCGGCTGATAGCCAATCACCTCGGGCTCGTGCGAAAGGTGGCCTGGCATGTGCATGCCCGGGTCTCGACGGCGCTCGATGTCGAGGAACTGGTCCAGATCGGAATGGTGGCACTGATCGAATCCGCACGCACCTTCGAGGATCGCGGCCACGCCGCCTTTTCCACCTATGCGACCGTGCGCATCCGCGGAGCGATGATCGACGCACTCCGCAAACAGGCCACCATGTGCCGCTCGGCACTGCGGCGACGCCGCGAACTCGCCGCGGCCCGATCCGAGCTCGAGGGCCATCTGGGACGTTCGGCCAGCGACAGCGAGCTCGCCGAGCATATGGGCCTGCCGCTTCCGGCCCTTCAGGACGCAATCGACAGCACGCAGGGGGTGAGATACGAATCCATCGACGAGGTCTATTCCGACCACAGCATCTGGTTTGCCGACGACAGCGAGGATGCTTTCGACACCCTCCAGTCTTCGGAACTGCGCGGGCATCTGATCGAGGCAATCCGCAAACTTCCCGAGCGGGAGGCGATGGTGCTTCAACTCTATTTCGTCGAGGAGATGAACCTCGAGGAAATCGGCCAGATCCTGGGGGTGGGCGCGGCCCGCGTGTGCCAGATCAAGAAAGTCGCGCTCACCAAGGTGAGAAAGCTCCTTTCTGCCTGGGAGGATTAGTCCGCGACCTTCAGCACCTGCTTGCCGCGATTGGCGCCGGTGAAAAGCCGCATCAGCGTCGCGGGTGCATTCTCGAATCCCTGCTGCTCGTCGATGCGGAAGGCCAGCCTTCCGTCATTGACCAGCCCGGCCAGCCGCTTGCGGATCGCCGGAAACTCAGCCGCCCAGTCGAGCACGATGAACCCGCGCATCGTTGCGCGCCGGAACACGAGGTTGAAGTAATTCTCCGGGCCGGCCGGCATGGTGCCGGTTTCGTAGCGGGAGATGCCGCCACAGATGACGACCCGCGCGCCGGTTGCGATTTCACCCAGCATGTCGTTCAATATTGCCCCGCCCACATTGTCGAAGATCACGTCGATGCCGGCCGGGCAAAGCTCCTTCAATCGGGCGCGGACATTCTCTGCCTTGTAGTCGATTGCGGCATCATAGCCGGCTTCTGCCACCAGCCAGCGGCATTTCTCCTCGCCGCCTGCGATCCCGATCGCGCGCGCGCCGGCAACCCTGGCAAGCTGCCCGACTGTCGAACCTGTGGCACCCGCTGCACCCGAAACCACCACCGTATCGCCCGGCTTCGGCTCCCCCAGCTTGAAGAGTCCGCACCACGCCGTCAGCCCGGTGGTGCCCAGCACCGAGAGCATGGCTGTCGGCGGCAGGCCGGGATGCACACGTTCGAAACCGGCACCATCCGTCTCCAGCCACTCCGTCCAGCCCGCGAGTCCGACATAGAGATCGCCTTCCTTCAGCCGCGGGCTGTTGGACTTAACCACCCGCACGATGCCGGAGCCGCGCATGACGTCGCCCAACGCCATCGGCGCCACATAATCCGCGACATTCTCCATCCAGCCCTTTTGCGCCGGATCGAAACCGAGCCAGAGCACCTGCAAAATTGCCTTTCCCGGTGCCGGATCGTCGGCAATGTCCGTCTCGACAAGTCGGAAATCGCTGTCCTTGAGCGGGCGTCCGCGGGGATGGTCGTTCAGCAGCCACTGGCGGGTCTTCATGAGCCTGTCACTCCCTCGGTCTCACGCTAGAGGGCGTTGCCAGACATTGAGACTGGAGAAGCTGTCAGCCTCGCGAAGGAAAGAGGCTTGCCTGACACCGGTTGGCCAACGACACATCGCGCGCGACATCGGCATTACACGTTCGGAATTGCAAAGGGGGTCTTCATGCGCTGGACAGTGATTGCATTGCTTGGGCTGGTTGCCGGGTGCGGCGGCGTCGAGACACCGCCGTCAGAAACGGCCAGCGCGACCGTGGACCATGAAGCCGCTGCGCCCGCGCCCTTCCCGCGTGCGGTCGAGGCGGATGCCCTCCCGCTCGCCAGGGGCTTTTATGTCAGCGACGACACCGCGTGCGGTGCAGCCTCCAACGCCACGCTTGGCCTGTTGCGGCGCACTGGCTGGAACGGCTCGCAATATGTGTGCAACTTCACGCGCATCGAGCAGACCGGCGATGCAAGTTTCCGGGTCAGCGAAGCGTGCACCGATATCCGCGCCGGCGACGAATGGACCAGCACGCGCGAATGGACCATCAGCGAAACGGATGCCGTGCGCTTCAAGGCAGAGGATGGAAGCGAGGTCGGTTACCGCCACTGCCCACAGACGAGCCTCCCTGATGATTGGCGCGACAACGATATCTCCGACATCATCGCGCAGTAACACCTCCGGCGAAAGTGGCCGCCGCCGGAGCGCCTAAAGGCGTGCGAGAACGGCCTCGTGCACGCGGCGGTCACCGCTGGCGATGACATGGCCGCTTGCGCCGAGCATCAGCGGCCGGCCGCGCCAGTCGCTTATATGCCCGCCGGCACCCTTGACGATTGGGACAAGCGCGGCCCAGTCCCACGGTTGAAGTCCTTCCTCGATCACGAGATCGACGTGCCCGGCTGCGAGGAGGCCATAATTGTGGCAATCGCCGCCGAACAGCATGTCCGCCACCTGCCCGCCGATGCGCTGGAACGCAGCATGGCCGCCCGCGGAAAAGGCTGCCGGGCTGGTGGTCGCAGCCCGTGCCTCCCCGAGGCTTCCGCACGGGCGCACGCGCACCGGCCGGCCGTTCAGGGTCGTGCCCATGGCGGCGTCGAGCCGCCCGACCCAGCGATCTTTCGCAATCGGCTGATCGATCATGCCGAGCACCGGAATCCCCTCCTCCAAAAGGGCGATGAGGGTTCCGAAAATCGGCCGGCCAGCGATGAAGGCACGCGTGCCGTCGATCGGATCGAGCACCCAGACCCGGCGTCCGGTTGGGCGCTTGCCGCCAAACTCCTCGCCGAGAATGCCATCGGCCGGCCTGTCACGGTCGAGGATTTCCCGCATGGCCGCCTCGGCCGCGCGATCGACTTCGGTCACGGGGGTCATGTCGCGTTTTTGCTCGACCGCAGTTCCGGCGCGAAAATGCGGGCGGATTGCAGAGCCCGCAGCATCCGCCAAGCGATGCGCCAGCGCGACATCGGCGGCAAGGCTCATGCGCGGCCAAGCTCGGCAAGAATGGCCGGCCGATGCTCGTCGAGCGCGGGCGCGGGCGGGCGCGTCGCGGAATCGGAATGGGTGGAGAGCTTCACCGGGTTGCCCGCGACCTTGAGCGGCACGCCTCCGGGAAGCGCACTCTCCACCAGCATCGTGCGCGCTGTTACCTGCGGGCTCGCCAGGGCCTGCGAAACCCGGTTGACGGGCCCTGCCGGAACCCCTTCCGCCTCGAGCAGCGGCAGCCATTCGGCAACCGGACGGGTCTGGAGAATGGTGTCCAACTCCGCCTCCAGCGCCCCAGCGTGCTCGCTCCTGGCCGGATTGGTGGCAAAGCGCGGGTCAGCAGCCAGATGCGGCGCCCCAAGCGCCCGGCAAAGGGCGGCCCAGAGGGTATCATTGCCGGCTGCGATCACGAGCATGCCATCGGCGGCGCGAAATGCCTGAAACGGGGTAATCGACGGGTGGCGGGTGCCGAGCGGGCCCGGGTCTGTCCCCGTTGCAGCGAATCGCGCGATGGCATTCTCGAGGATCGCGAGCTGGCAATCGAACATCGCGACATCGACATGCGCTCCGAGGCCTGTTCGCGCGCGGTCGTTGAGCGCTGCGAGTATTCCGATGGCGGTGAACAGGCCTGCGGTGATGTCGCCGATGGAGGTGCCGACGCGCACTGGCGGGCCGCCCGCAGGGCCGGTCACGCTCATGAGGCCACCCAGTGCCTGCACGATGATGTCGTAGGCGGCCCGGCTGGCCCACGGCCCGGTCTGGCCGAAGCCGGAAGCCGAAGCGAGGACAAGCCGGGGAAAATGTGCCGAGAGCATCGGCCAGCCAAACCCCATTCGAGCCAGTGCGCCGGGGCGGAAGTTCTCGACGAGAACATCCGCTCGGGCCAGGAGATCGGTGAGGATCGCCCGGTCTGCCTCCGACTTAAGGTCGAGAGCGATCGATTCCTTTCCCCGATTGACGCTTGCGAAATAGGCGCTCTCGCCCGCAACGAAGGGGCCGATGGCGCGGGCGTCATCGCCCTGTCCGGGCGCTTCCACCTTGATCACACGCGCGCCAAGGTCGGCGAGCACCATCGTGCAATAGGGGCCGGCCAGAACCCGCGTAAGGTCGACGATGGTGACGCCGGCAAGCGGCCCCCTTTGCGTGGACGACTGGTTCTGAGTGCTCATGCCTTGGGGTAGTGCAGAGCCTCCGCTTTGGAAACCGCTTCGACCAAGCTGCAGAAGGCCTCGACGAACCGCCTGTCGCAGTCGACCGCAGTGCACTATGAAGCTGGGGTGAACAGACCTTTTGCACCCCCGGCCGAGCCGGCGAAATTCCCTGCGGACACGGCGGCTGCCACCGGCACTTTGGATGATGGAGGGTTTGCCACCCGGCGGGATCGGCTGGCGATCCTTTCCATCATGGCCTTCTGGGCCGGCTATTTCCTGCTGGCGTCGGTGAAGGCACTGATTTCGGAGCTGCCTGGCCAGGAGGACATGGCGATCCGGCGGCTGTGTGTGACCCTGCTTGCCATCGGGCTGACCTGGGCGCTCTACCTCGTGCTGCGCCGGTTCGAGAACTGGCCCACCTCGCGGCTGATCGCGCTTGCCTTTGGCGCCTCGCTTCCGCTGGCCTTGGCCTATGCCGCCATCAACTGGTCCGCCTTCCACTATTTTCCGATCGAGGCGCATTCCAGCCTTGCGGGAAAGGGAGACATGACCGCGGTCGCCTCCATCGCCTGGTCGGCGCTCGACTGGTATTTCTTCATCGTCTGCTGGGCGATCCTCTGGATTGCAATCACCTACGCGGCCAAGGTCCGCGAGGCCGAGCGGACGACTGCGCGCTATGCCCGTGCCGCGCAGGAGGCGGAGCTGAAGGCGCTTCGCTATCAGGTGAACCCGCATTTCCTGTTCAATACCCTGAATTCCCTCTCTTCCCTCGTGATGCGCGGCCGCCGGGCCGAGGCCGAGCACATGATCCTCAACCTGTCGGACTTCCTGCGCGCGACGCTTGAGGACGACCCGACCGCGGACGTGCCGCTGTCGGAGGAGGTCGAGATGCAGAGTCTGTACCTTGGTATCGAGACCCTGCGCTTTCCTGGCCGCCTGCGCACCGAGTTCGACGTGCCGGAGGACCTCGCCCATGTGCCCGTGCCAGGCCTGATCCTTCAGCCGCTGGTCGAAAACTCGGTGCGCTACAGCGTCGCCCGGAGTCTTGCCCCGGTGACGATCCGCATATGCGCCCGGCGCCACGGGAACCAACTGGTGGTGGATGTGGAGGATGATGGACCGGTCGCGACCACCCCGGCCCAGGGTGGATGCGGGGTCGGCCTGCAGAATGTGCGCATGCGGCTGGCCGCGCGGTTTGGCGCCGCCGCCAGCCTCGCGGCAGGCCCGCAGGCGCCGGCAGGCTGGCGCGCGCGCGTCTCCCTGCCAATCCTCGAACGCACACAGGGCTGACCGTATTCCACGATGGACCTGCGCGCGCTGATCGTGGACGATGAACCACTGGCAATCGAGCGGCTGCAGATCCTGTGTGCGGCCGTACCGGGTGTGACGCTGGTGGGCACCGCCAGCGATGGCGGGGCGGCGCTGCGGCTGGCCGAGGCACTTGCCCCCGATCTCCTGTTTCTCGATATTTCGATGCCGGGCCTTACCGGCCTCGACGTTGCCCGCGCGTTGGGCGCATCGTCCGGCCCTGTCCCGGCAGTCGTGTTCGTGACGGCGCATGAAGGCTTTGCGGTCGCGGCCTTCGATGCGGAGGCCTGCGACTATCTGCTGAAGCCTGTATCAGGTGAGCGGCTGGCCCGTGCGGTCGACAGGGTCCGGGCCCGGAGGGCGGGTACAGGCGCGGCGGGGAACGGCGATCGGCCAAGCGGGAACGGACACCTGCAGGAGTTCTGGGTGCCGAACAGGGGCGAGCTGGTGCGGGTTCTCGCGACCGACGTGGAGCGCATCGAAGCCGAACGCGACTATATGCGGCTTCATGTCGGGAGCCGCAGCTGGCTCATCCATGAAACCATCTCCAACCTCGAAGCGCGGCTCGATCCGGCGCAATTCCTGCGCCTCCACCGGTCCACCATCGTCCGCCAGGACCGGGTTGTGCGCCTCAGCCACGACGGCCAGGGCAACTGGGCGGCAGAGCTTGCCGATGGGCATGTGGCCCGGATCGGCCGGACCTACCTCGCAAGCGTGCGATCTGCCATCCTGCAGGACTGAGCACATGGCAGACATCGCCCGGCGAACCAGCATTGACGGCGTGACGGTCGAGCTTTGGGAACCGCCTGCCAAGCCTTGACCATGGCCGAAAGGCCGCCTGCACCTGTGGCAGACGGCCCGTTCTGTCGGCCTTCGCATCCGGGTCAATCGATGCGGAACTCGATGGCAGAGCCGGCGCGGCCTGGCTGGCGGGGTTCGCCCGCCATCGCCTGCTGGACCTTCAGGTTGCGCTGCGCGACAGCCCGCGTGCGGGCGACCTGCCGACACTCCGCCTCTTGCGCGGAGGCGCCGGCTGTCCGCGGGTCAACCGGGCGGCAGACGCTGCGAACCGCGATCGCGATCCGTTCGTCGAGCCGTGCAACGCCAGCGGGAGTGGTGAGATCCAGATCGCCGAAATGCACCTTCATGCTGCGCTGCTCGGTGTGGGTCGAGGCGGCGAAGGCGGAGAACTGGAGGCAGGTCGCGGCAACGGCAGCCAGCAGGGCGGCCGGCAGGAACGTGCGGGATTTGGAAGGGGCGAACATCGGGGTATCTCCTGTTGGGTCCCGGAAAATCTGGTTCCCGGTTCCGGGGTGACGCTGCCGGCAGCTCGAACCGCGAGGGGGTGGGGTTTGGTGTCTCACCACCGGCAGCGCCATGACCCGGATGTGACAGGAGGGGCGGAGGAGCGCGCCCACAGGTCGACAGGCGAGCCGCGGGCATCGGCAGCCGTCGCCTGTTTCGACCAATGGCAGCCGTGGGCTGACGAACGCCGGCCGGCACGGCGCCGGACCGGCGATTCGCGTCAGTAACGCAGGGTCAGTTCGATCCCGTAGAGCGCCGGCAACCCGCGAATGAAGGTTGGGGTGCCGAATACGTCGCCGGTATTGCCGGCATCGAGCAGGTAGCGCTCATTGAAGATGTTGCGGCCGAACCCCGTCACGCCGATTCGGCCGTCGCGTGCGGTGAAGCCGGCGCGGACGTTCACCAGCGTGGCCGGGCCCTGGGAGATCAGTTCGGTGTTGGGCAGTTCGAAGAACAGCTTCGACTGGTGCGTCAGCGAGGGCGCAAAGAAGCCCTGGAAACCGCCACCCAGATCGAACCGTGCGTCGAGGCCAAGTGCCGCCTGCCACTTCGACTGCAGCCGGAAGCGCTGGCCGGCGAAGATGCCGTTCTCGGGCTTGTTGTCGATCTTGGCATCGATGTAGCCGACCGAGCCAAACGCCGTGACTCCGGGAATGATGCGGTAGCTGGCCTCGGCCTCCACCCCGAAGTTCTTTGCCGACCCGGCGTTGCGGGTCACCAGCTGGCCGCCTTCCTGGATAGTGACCTGGAAGTTGTCGTAGAACTGCTGGAATACGCCAAGTGAGCCGGAAAACCCGCCTGCCGAGCCCTTGAGGCCGCCCTCGATGTTCCAGATGCTCTCCGCCGGCACATCCTGCCGACGGGCAACCGGGCCCGCCGGCGTCGCCACGGCATCGAGCTGCAGCACCGGGCTGCGCTGGCCCTTGGAAACCGTGGCATAGAGATTGAGCTGGTCGCTTGCGCGCCAGAGGATGTTGAAGCGCGGCAGGAACGAAGTGTTGGTGTCGCTGTCGCGGAAGGTCTGGCCGCGCGTATCCACCGCCGGCAGCAGCGGCTGCTGCAGGCCGAGCAGGCCGAGCAGGCGGGAGTTGGGCTGCCGCGCCGTGTAGAAGCTGCGCCGCGTTTCCCACGTGACGCGCGCGCCCGCCGACAGCTCGAGCGCGTCGGAGGCAAGCCAGGTCACATCCGCAAAGACCGAGAAGAGGTCGTTCTTGCCGCCGTTCTGGAACTCGCTGTCGTAGGGAAGCTGGCGGAACAGGCCCTGGGTAACGAGCTGGGTGACTTGCGCTGCGGGAACGGTTCCATTCGGAGCAACGCACGGCACGCCGGGGATCAACACCGGCAGCAAGCCGGTGAGGAGCCCGACGCACTGCAGATAGATGCCTTCCTCCGTTGAGAAGGGAACCCGCTGGAAACCCTTTTCGGTGAAGTAGTTGACACCGGCAAAGGCGCGGATGGTGTCACTGTCGTAGTTGACGCGCAGTTCCTGGCTGAACTGTCGCCCGGTCGCATCCTCGGCGAATTCAAGGAACCAGGCCGCCGAGCCGTCGGCATCGAACACTTCCAGACTGTCGAACTCGCGATAGCCAGTGACAGAGGTGATGGACCATGGCGAATCGGGCCGGGCAAAGCGGGCGGTCAGGTTCACGTCATAGACGTTGCGGGTCAGCCCGAGCTTCTCATTGCCAAGCACAGTACGAGAGAAGGGCGAGCCACCAAGCTCGGCGAAGGTGTAGGGCGAAGTATCACCGTTCGAGGGCGGCAGCGAGCCGGACTTGAAGGCCGTGCCGGGATTGCGCTGACCATCGTAGGTCACCACCAGATCGAGCCGCAGATCCTCCACCGGCCGCAGCATGATCGAGCCACGGATGCCGAGCTGGTTCTGGCCGTTCAGATCGTCCTGGCGGATGCTTCCCGGGTTCAGCGAACGTTCCGTGCCGGAGATGTTCTCGACAACGCCGTCGCGCTCCCGCCAGGCGAAGGCGAGCCGGAACCCGTAGTTCTCGGTACCGGCATTGACATGGCCACGCACGCTGCGCTGGTTGAAGTTTCCGACCCCGCCTGTGAGGCTGGCGGAGATGCCTTCCCGGACTGGAGCGGGAATCACGCTGAGCGCGCCGATCGCAGCCGCGGTCCCGAAGAGCGTCGCCTGGGGCCCCTTCACCACCTCCACGCGTTCGAGATCAAACAGGTCGAAATAGGACCCGCGCGAGCGCGACACGTCCACCCCGCTATAGTAGATCGTCACCCGTGCCGAGGCCTGGGCCGACCCGCTGTCAGACGTAATGCCGCGGATCACAAAACCCGGGTTGTTGGGTGACTGCTCCTGGATATTGAGCCCGGGAACGAAGGCGGACAGCTGGTCCATCTGCTCGATGCCGATTCGGCCCAGTTGCTCGCCGGAAAAGGCGGTGATGGTGACGGGCACATCCTGGATGCGCTGCTCGGTCTTCTGAGCCGTCACGACGATCTCGGCGAACAGGTCCTCGTCGGCAACGCCAGCCTCCTGCGCGTTCGCCGGTGCGGCGAGGAGGGACGTGGCAAGCGCAAGAACAGAAGCGGTACGGCCTGCGATGGTGGGCGAGAGACAGAGGTTCATGACGGCTCCAGACTGACGAGAACGGCCTGCCGTGGCCGCCACCTGTTGCAGCGGAGCGACATTTTGGTGACAGGCGCATGACCGCTTGCAAGCCGAAGGACCGTTGTTGCGATGCAGCAACAGCCGGTTTGCCTGCCCCGTGTGCCGACGCTATTGCAGACCTCATGCGCGAAGCCATCGCCCCCCCGCCTCCTGAGGTGACCAAGGTCTCCGGCCGACGCGTGAAGTGCGACGGCGGAGAAGGTGCCCTGGGCCATCCGCGCGTCTGGCTGGAAATCGGCGCTGCAGGGTTCGTCGACTGTCCCTATTGCGATCGGAGGTTCGTGCTGGTGCCCGCCCCATCGGCCGAAGACGTTCATTGAGCGGGTCAGATCCGGAGCGACTGCTGTTCGGCGACCTTGGCGCCGACGCAACCGGACGGCTGCTGTCAGAGGCGCTCGCGGGGCTCGATGATGGCGAACTCTACGCCCAGCATGCCGTCTCCGAAAGCCTCGCGTTCGACGATGGCAGGCTGAAGGTTGCAACTTTCGATGTTGGATCGGGCTTCGGGTTGCGGGGAGTGGCCGGGGAAACCACCGCCTTTGCCCATGCCAACGAGCTTTCCGAGCCGGCCATTCGCCGCGCGGCCGAGACCATCTCGGTCGTCCGGCAGGGTCATGGCGGCACAATGCCGGCGCCGGCGCCGCGGGGGCGGGGGGGTGTGGCCGCCCCCCCCGGCGCCGGCCCCCCCCCCCCCCCCGCGACGCAGCAACCGCACGCTCTACACCGATGCCGATCCGGTTTCGGCGATTCCCTTCGCCCGGAAGGTCGCGCTCCTGCAACAGATCGACGCGGCTGCCCGCGATTCAGACCCGCGCGTGGTGCAGGTGTCTGTCAGTCTCGCTGCAAGCCATAGTCACATCGGGATCCTGAGAGCAGACGG
>JBKBXK010000050.1:0-11572 GCA_046314095.1 Thermaurantiacus sp.
GCCAGCGCGCCGTGAATCCACAGTTCCACCCGCAGCGACCCGGGCGCATCGAGCGCCGAGGGCGGCACCTCCGGGCCCAGGAATGCGCCCAGTCCAGCGGCATTGTCGGCCACGATGAAGCCGGCACCCAGGTCGAACGGGCGGGCGTGGGACGGGCGCACGATCTCGGCGGCGGCGCGAACTTCGCCGATCGCGGGGCGCGGGTCGGCGCCCGGCGGCAGGTCGCGCGCCAGCAGCACGGCGATCTCGGGCTCCGCCTCCGGCAGCCGGTCGCCCGGCAGGACCACTCGGTCGCCATCACGCCAGATCCGTTCCGCAAACAGGCGGCCCCGGATGGGCTCCGCCACGCCGAGAAAGGCCATCGCACCCGCGCTGGTGGCGCCCACCTTCCACCCCGCCGGGGTGCCAAGCGCCTGCGCCGCCCCTTCGGCAAGCCTGTAGCCCTCGTCGAGGGTCAGGCGGCGCGGCGGGTCGGGAACGCTGCCGCCACCAAGGCGGGCGGTCGCAAGCCTTGTGGCCCAGTCGGCAAGCGCGGCATTCATTCCGCCGTCGTAGCCGGCGCCCGCGCGCCATCCCTCATGCAAAAAAGGGATGGGGCGTGGCACCGGTCCCATGGGCCATGGCCGCCGCGCTGCGCTATGCTTCCCGGCACGCATCGAGGAGAGTTGTCATGGCAACAGCGCGCCACCTTGCCTATCGCGACCGGGATTGGGCCCCCCAGCCCGCCGCCGAAGCGGCCTTTCGCGCGTGGCTCGACGCCGCGCTCGCCGCCAATCCCGCAGCCGCCGATCTCGGAATCCGGCTGCACGAAGGCGCCGCCATCCGCCTGCGGGATCTGGTCGATTTCGTCAGCATCACCGCAGAGGACCGTGCAGCGCAGCTTCTTCCGAATGGCTGGTCGTCTGCGGAAGACGGCGTCTGGCGCAATCCCGCCGGCATGTTCCCGCCGATCGTTCTGGGCGAAACAAACGCGATCTGGCTGCGCGTCGAATCGGTTGCGGCATTCCTTGCTGCGCACGGCCTCGAAGCCCCGGTGCGCGGCGCGGCGCATGGCGCGCTTCGGCTTGCACTCGCCCTCCCGCACCAGGATTTCGGAATCGGCGTTGTCGAGCGCAACGGCTCGGCCGGGTTCGAGGCCGCCGATGACGATCCGGCCGAGATAAGGGCCGCGCGCATCACCCTGCAACGCTTCCGCGCCCGGCGCCGCCAGTTCGACAGTGTCGAAGCCGGCCTTGCCCATACCGAACAGCTCGTCGATGGGGCGCTGGCCGAGCTTGGCGCCGCGCACCGCGTCTGCGCGCTGTGGCTCTCGGCCGAACGGGAGTATTGGATGCAGCGCTGCCACCCCGGGCGGTTGCAGAAATCGCGGCAGGATGCGCTCGGCGTCGGCTGGGCCAATATCGACCATCACACCTACGACAGCAGCCGCGCGCACTACCGGCACACCATCCGGATCCTCGAAAAGCTCGGCTACGAGCTTCGCGAGATGCTCTACGCCGGCGACATGGCCGGCTGGGGCAGCCAGGTGCTCGAACAGCCGGCGATCGGCTCCACCATCTTCGCCGACGTCGACCTCGCGCCGCACGAACTCGATCTCGATTTCGCGCACGAGGCGCTTCCGCCGCTGGAGCGACACCGCCGCGCCGGCATCCTCTGCGCGCTCCATGGCGAAAGCATCCTCGAGCAGGGCCTCAACCACATCGCCTGCTTCTACGACCAGGCGGCGTTTCGCGCGCAACTGGCCGGGCTCGGCATCCGCACCATGCCGCCCTTTTCCGACATGCCGCACCTGTACCAGGAACTGACCCACGGCGACTGGGCAGCGGTCGATCCGGACCGCGTCGACGCGCTCGAGCGCGCGGGCCATCTGCCCCCCGAAGAGGCCGAGCGTATCCGCCTTGAGGGCGCAATCGTCACCCATCTCGAAAACATCGAGCGCAACGACGGCTACAAGGGGTTCAACAAGCCCGGCATCGACGGCGTGCTGAGAAAGCTCGATCCGCGCCGCTATGGCGAACTGCAGGCCGAACAGGCGGGCGGCTGATGGATCTTTCCGCCGCGCCCCGGCCCGGCGCGCCCGCCGCCATCGCCGCCCTTGCCGAGCGGTTCGGCAGCCGCATCCAGACCGGCGCCGCCATCCGCTCCCAGCACGGCGCGGGCGAAGGCCTGGCAGACGCGGTGCCGCCGGATGCGGTCCTGTTCGCAACCACCACCGCGGAGGTGGCAGAGGCCGTGCGCATCTGTGCCGCGCACCGCTTTCCCGTCATCGCCCATGGCGCCGGAAGCTCGCTCGAGGGCCAGCTTCAGGCGGTGGAGGGCGGGCTCTCGCTCGACCTCACCGGGCTCGACCGCGTGCTGGAAGTCAACGCGGAGGATCTCGACGTTGCCGTCGAGGCCGGAGTGACCCGGGAGGCGCTCAACCACGAGCTGCGCACCCAGGGCCTGTTCTTCCCGCTCGATCCGGGCGCCAATGCCACACTTGGCGGCATGGCTGCGACCCGCGCCAGCGGCACCAACGCCGTGCGCTACGGGACCATGCGCGAGGTGACGCTGGGGCTGACGGTCGTGACCCCTGAGGGCGCAATCATCCACACCGGCGGCCGCGCGCGGAAGTCCGCATGCGGCTATGATCTCACCCGTCTTTACGTGGGCTCGGAAGGAACCCTCGGCATCATCACCGAACTGCGCCTGCGCGTGTTCGGTGTGCCCGAACAGATTGCAAGCGCCGTCTGCCAGTTCGAAAATCTCGATGGCGCCGTCTCGGCAGTGATGCTGGCCATGCAGTTGGGCCTGCCGCTGGCCCGTATCGAGCTTCTGGATGATGTGCAGATGGCGGCCTGCATCACCTACTCGAAGCTGGACGAGTTTGCCGCGAGGCCGACCCTCTTTCTCGAGTTTCACGGCTCGCCATCGGCCGTTGCCGAGCAGCTGGAAACGATGCGCGCCATCACCGACGAGGCCGGCGGTGGCGCCTACCGCTTCGCCACCCTCGCCGAGGAGCGCAGCCGGCTCTGGACGGCCCGGCACAATGCCTATTTCGCAGCCAAGGCGCTCCGCCCGGGCGCCCACGCCTTTGCAACCGATGCCTGTGTGCCGATCTCGCGCCTTGCCGAGGCCATCGCCGAGACGAGGGCCGAGGTGGAGGCCGAGGGGCTGGTTGCGCCGCTCGTCGGCCATGTGGGCGACGGCAACTTCCACATGCTGCTGCTGTTCGATCCGGAGAATGCCGCCGAACGTGCCAAGGCAGACCGGATTGCCGATTCGATCGCCCGCCGGGCCATCCGCCTCGGCGGCACGGCAACCGGCGAGCATGGCGTCGGTCTCCACAAGCTTGCCGCGCTCCAGGCCGAGCATGGCGAGGCGGTGGCGGTGATGGCGGCCATCAAGCGCGCGCTCGATCCGGACAATATCCTGAACCCGGGCAAGACCGTCCCGCTTGCCGCGTCGGCAGCGCCGGTCTAACCGCGTCGCATGGCCAGCGAGCAGCAGAACGAACCCAGCCCCCGCCAGACCTTCTTCGTCTTCATCCGGGTCGATCTCGGCAAGACCTACGAGGTCGGGCGCAGGATCCTGCGCGATGTGCCCTATGTGAAGGAGGTCTCCTCCGTCTCTGGCACCTGGGATCTCCTCGTGAAGATCGTCATCGACACGCGCGAGGACGTGGGGGAGCTCATCAACGAAAAGCTCGCCGCCATCCCCGGCATCCGCCGCACCAAGACGATGGTCGCCTATTTCGTCTACGACCGGGAAGACGTCTTCTTCTGATCCGCGTCGAGCGCCCGCCAGACGGCAACCGCAATCGCCACCCCCGAAACCAGCAGCAGCGGACCGCCGGCGAACTCCAGCCGATAGTCCACCTGCGCAAAGAATGTGAGGCACAGCGTGTGCAGCACATAGGGCAATGCGGCCCAGCGCGGCAGCTCCGGGTGCTTCCAGATGGCAATCCCGAAGGCGATGCCGCCCGCCAGCAGCGCAAATGCCGAGGCGATCAGGAATGGCAGGGCCAGCGGGCCGAAAACCGCATCCTGGGCAATCGCCAGCGCGGCGTCATTGCCACCGGCCGCCAGCCGCGCGATCGATGGTGCCGTCAGCGCGATCACACCGGCGATCGGCAGGAACAGGCCATTGCCTGCCGTCGACAGCAGGAAGCCCCAGAAGCCGGCCCGCTCCTGCGCCGAGGGCCGCAAAAACCCCCACAGCGCCACCCAGGCGAAGATCTGGACGGTAAGGTTCGAGAGCAGCAGCGCCCAGGTGAGCACATGCGTGGGCGCAAGCGAGGTTTCGATGAACAGCGCGGCATCGATCGAATGGCCATCCACCGGGTTGGGTCCGCGCAGCCACAGGCCCACGACCGTCATCACGCCAGAAAGGACGAGGGCGATCATGCCGGCCCGGATCCGCGTGGCGTCGCGCGGCGCGAAGCTGCTCCGCGGGAAGGGTGCGCGGGTCTCGTTCATGCGGTCCGGCGGCCGAACCAGATGCGCCGCAGCGCGCCGTCCTTGCGCACCGAGTGCCAGACGGCCGCGGCCACATGGAGAAGGATGAGCGCGATCAGCAGCCGCGAGAACAGCTCGTGGCCCGCATGGGGCGGGAGCGTCTCGAAGGTCTCCGGAAGGACCACCGTCTCCCCGGCGAGGAGCGGAAACAGGCCCGCCATCACCGCCATGCCGATGCCGGTCGAGAGCATGGCGAAGATTGCGAGATAAAGCCCCCAGTGCACGCCGCGGGCAAGCGCCACCTGCCAGCCCGGTCCTTCCAGCGGCGCCGGCTTGGCGGTGGAAAGCCGGGTTGCCAGCCGCACCAGCATCACCGCCAGCAACGCAAGCCCTCCCGCCATGTGGCCGGTCAGGAAGATCGGCTTCATCGGGTCATCGTTCGGCGTGACAGACAGGCCGAACAACCCGCCCAGGAGGCTGATCGCAATCATCACCGCCACCAGCCAGTGGAGTGTCACCAGCAGCGGGTGATAGCGGGTGACAGCCTGGGCCATGGACGCGTGTCTCCTCTCAGAAGCGGATGGTCAGCTCGGCGCCCCATTCGGCGGGTGCGCCGGGCCCGCCGAAGGCAACGCCATTGCCGTCGCGCGCATCCTGCATGTTCTGGAAATAGCGCTCGCCTGTGACATTCGTGCCAAAGACCGCGATCCGGAAGCGATCGTTCGGGAAGACATAGGTGGCCCGGAGGTTCAGGAGGCCGTAGCCCTTCTGGACTTCCAGCGGATCATTCTCGATCTGGAAGGCGAACTCCGAGCGATAGTTCCAGTCCGCCCGAAGCCGAAGCTCGCCATTGTCGCCGATGGGGAGATTGTACTGGCCGAACAGCCCCACCGTCCAGTCGGAGGTCAGCGGCAGCCGGTCATCCAGCGACACGCCGATCACCAGCGGCGAAATCCGCTTGTAGCCGGCGTCGAGATAGCCGACCGATGCGCCAAGGTCGAAGCCGCCGAGCCGCGCCAGCGCCTCGACCTCGAAGCCCCGGATGCGCGCATCGCCGGCATTGGCGGTCTCAAAGAGGCCGGTTGCCGGCACGAACACCAGCAGCTGAAGATCGGAATAGTCCGAGGTGAAGGCGGAGAGGTTGAGACGCAGCCGACGGTCGAACAGCTCGGTCTTGGCGCCGATTTCGAACGTCTCGACGGTCTCGGGCCGGTAGGGCAGGATCTCCTGGTTGGAAGGCCGGCCGGAGAACCCGCCCGACTTGAAGCCGCGGGCCCAGAAGCCATAGAGCAAGACGTTGTCCGTGGCCTTGAAGTTCACCCCGAGCCGCGGTGTGGTCGCGTCGAAGTCCGCCTTCACAGTCGTCAGCGGCAGCACGGTCCGCGCCGTTCCCGGCGGCGGCATCACGAAGGGCGGCAGCACGCTCGGCACCCCGTCGCGGTTGTCGAGGATCGAGAGATAGGTCTGGCGCTTGGTTTCGCGCGTGAAGCGGATGCCGCCCAACAGCTCCAGCCGGTCGGTGATGTTCCAGCCGATGTTGGCAAAGCCCGCAAGCGAGGTCGTGTCGATGTCGATGAGATTGTCGGACTTGAGGCATCCCGGAACGCCGCGCGGCCGGTTGGAACCGGTGCAGAGCACGATGCGATTGTCCACGCGTTCCGCGAAATAATAGGCGCCAAGAAGGAAGGTCAGGCGCCCGTCCGCCAGATCGCCGGCAAGCTGGAACTCCTGGGAAAGCTGGTTCTGCTCGATGGTGCTGGTGGTGTCGTAGAGACCGAACCCGGTTGCATCGAAGTCGCTCGCCTGGTCCTCGTCATAGACCCGGTAGCCGGTGATCGACCGCAGCACGAGATTGGGCGCCAGCTCGCCCGAAATCGCAAGGGTCAGCCCCCAGCTGTCGAAGTTGAAGCGGGCGTCTGCAGAGGTGAAGTTGCGGAACCGATCCTCAGAGCGCTCGTTCTCGATGCCCATGGGGAAGGGCACGCCCGTCGGCGACACGCCGGGCACGAAGAAGGGTCCGCCCAGCATCGGCGGCCTGGGCACCGTGATCCCGGCCCCCCGGTTGAAGCCGAGCAGGATCTGGTGCGACGGAGTTCCGCGGCCGCGGCTGAAATCCCCGGTCGCGCGAACGGTGAAGCCGGGCGCAGGTTCGGACTTCAGCGTGAACCGCCCGCCGATCGTCTCCACGTCGCCGAAGGTCAGGTTCCGCTCCTGGTTGCGACCGAGCCCGTCCTGGTTGCGGGTGAAGGCCGAAAGGCGCACGCCCGTTGTCTCGGAAAGCGGGCCCGACACCTGGCCGGCCACATCGATCCGGTTGCGCGAACCCGTTGTCACGCGGAGCGCGCCAGACAGGTCGCGGCCGGGGTCCTGGGTAACAACACTGATCGCGCCGCCGATGGTGTTCCGGCCAAACAGCGTGCCCTGCGGGCCGCGCAGCACCTCGACCCGCGCGATGTCGAACAGGTCGAAGCTCGTCGCCTGGGTGCGGGCGATATAGATTTCGTCGATATAGACCCCGACCCCCGGATCGACCGCGACCGAGTTGTCGAGCTGGCCGACACCCCGGATGAAAAAGCCGCCGAAATTGCCTCCCGAAGGGCCGGCCGTGCGCGAAACATTGGGCGCATAGTCCAGGGCATCGCCAACAGCCGTCACCCCGCGCGCTTCCAGCCCCTCGGCGGTGAAGGCGGTGATCGAGATCGGCACATCCTGCAGGTTGGCCTCCCGCCGTTCAGCGGTCACCAGGATCTCGTCAACGCCCCCCGGCACGCCCACCGGGGCCGCGCCGGCCTCCTGCGCGCTCGCAATGGCGCCTGGCGAAGCAGCCGCAAGCGCTGCCGCGATGATCCTGACCCCCCAAACCCTCTCAGTCATTTCCCGTCTCCCTTCGGGCCTTGCCGCGCCCTGAATGCTTCAGGCACAAACTTTCTGCGCGTCGGTTTCGTCAGCCGCTAGGCCGGAACGCGTGAGTGTCACATATCTGCAAGTTATCCCCGGACGCGCGCCCCAGGCTCATGTCGGCTTGAACAGCCCCGGGGTCTTCACCTTCACCGACTGTCTGGCGGCCTCGCCGGTGAACCGGTCGGCATAGTCGGTCACGAAGTCGCGCATCGTGCGCGGAGGCCGGCCCAGAAGCTCCCCAAGCGTATCGGTCAGGGGCGCATTCTTGCCGGTGCGGGTGAGAAAGTAGACGCCCGACATGAACAGAAGCGTGTCCCAGGTCACCCGCTTGCCCACCGTCCGCCAGAAGCGGAGCATCGAGGGCTCGCGATAGACGATCCTGCGCCCCAGAACCTCGCTGAAGATCTCCGCGACCTGGTGGAAATCGAGCGCCTCCGGCCCGGTCAGCACATAGGGCCTGTTCCGGTGCGCGGCGGGATCGCGCATGATCCGCAAGGCCACCTCGGCAACGTCGCGGCTGTCGACGAAGCTCGTCACGCCCTTGCCCGCGGGGATCAGGATCTCGTTGTCGCGCGCGATGTCGACAGCGTGGGTGGTGATGTCCCGGCACAGGTTCTGGGAAAAATAGGCAGCGCGCAGCAGGCTGTAGGGAACGCCAGACGCTTCGATCGCCCGCTCCACGGAATAGTGCGGCACGAACTTCGTGTCGCCTGCGGTCGGCACGGAGACATAGATGATGTGCGCGGCACCCGCCGCCCTGGCCGCCTCCACAAAGGGGATCATCCAGGTCTTCGCAGTCCTCGGATGCGGCAGCGGGAACAGCAGGAACAGGGTGGAGACGCCGTCGAGCGTCGCGTCCCAGGTGGACCGGTCGCCGAAGGAGAACTTCACCTTCGGCGCGTCCGGGCCATAGAGGCGCTCGATCTTTTCCGGCGTATTGGCTGCGATCCGGAAAGGCAGGCTGCCGTCGGCCAGCAACATGCGGACAAGCTCGGTGCCCACATTGCCGTTCGGGCCCGTCACCACGATCATCTCGGCATCTCCACCATGCCCGGCGGTGGTCCGCCCGCTCCCGGCGGCGGGCCGAACCGCATCATTTCCAGGAACCGCGTCACCGAAAGGCGCAGCATGTCATGGGTGCCGTCGCAGCAATCGCCGATCCAGCCATCCGCCAGCATGCGGCCGACGCCATATTCCTCCGTCACGCCATAGCTGCCGAGCGTCTTGATCGCGCGCTCGGCATTGCGGATCGCAACCTCCACCGCGAAGCTCTTGGCTGCCGGCGCAAGCCATCCCGCTTCCGGCAGCCCCCGGTCAGCGGCATCCGCCAGACGCCACACCATCATCCGCGCGGCCTCAAGCTCGGTTGCCATGTCGGCAAGGCGGATGGCCACGTTGGGATGGGCCGCAATCGGCACGCCCCAGCTCTTCCGTTGCTGCGCATATTGAAAGGCAAGCTCGAAGGCGGCGCGCGCCAGCCCCACAAAGGTCGCTGCCAGGCCGCAGGCGATCACCGGCAGCGCCTTCATGAAGAACAGGGCCTGGTTGCCGCCCTCGCCCCCGACGAGATGGTCGGCCGGGATGCGCACATCCTCGAGAATGACCTCTCCCTGCATGGCGCCGTCCCACCCGATCAGCCGGGTCTGGCTGCCCATCGCAAGGCCCGGCGTTCCAGCGGGCACGAGGAACATGGAGGTGGTTTCGCGCGCCGGGCCGTCAAGCGCGGTGCGCGCCATCACGAAGTAGAGCCGCGCTGCCCCGGCGTTGGTGGAAAAACCGGATTTCCGGCCACGCAGCACCCAATGCTCCCCGTCGCGCACGGCCCGCGCCGAAAGGCCGATGCGCGGATCATTGCCGGGATAGAAGCTGTCGCCCCCGGCAACGTCCGGCTCCGACGAGGCGCTGGCCAGCACATAGTCGTCGGCCGCGGCGATCTCGCCCAGCCAGCGCGCCTTCTGCGCGTCGCTGCCGCCCGCCTCCAGGATGACCGGGGCCGTCGTCGACACGTTGAACCAGGAGGCTGCGATGCCATGATCGGCCGCGCCGAACTCCTCCATCACCAGCGCATGGTCGAACACCGTGCCGCCAAGCCCGCCATGCGCCTCGGATATCAGAAGGCGCAGAAAACCAAGCCCGGCCGCCGCGCGGAACACAGGCGCAACATGCTCCCACGCCGGCGCAGCCGCATCGCCTTTCGTTCGCCGCTCGGCACGGATGCGCTCGGCCACGGGGGCAATCTCGCCGGCTGCAAAGGCCCGTGCAGTCTCCTGCAACTGACGCTGCTCATCGGAAAGCGCGAAACTCGGCATGGCGCGCACACATGGCATCCGCACCGGCAGGGCACCCCATAGCAAGGCTGGCAGAACCCCAAACTAACATGCACCCGCACCCACGCCGGACAGGTGCCAACCCGATTTCATGGAGCCGTCCCGGGAAGTGATTTGAGGCAGGCGTGTCTGAATCCGAAGACTGACCGGCAACAACATGGCTCACGGGGGAGACGATGGGCATCACAAATTTCAGCCGCCTCGCGGCCACTGTCTCGGCTTGTGCCGTCGCGGCGATCACCCCAGCCCTCGGGCAGTCCGTCGGCGACACGGCGGCCGAGCGCGCCTCGGATGGCGAGATCGTGGTGACCGCGCGCAAGCGCGAGGAACGGCTCCAGGACGTGCCGATTTCCATCAGCGTGCAGTCGGGCGAGGTTCTGGAAAACCAGTCCATCTCCAGCTTCATGGGCCTGCAGGCGCGGGTTCCCTCGCTTTCGGTCACCGACACCCCGGCCAATGCCTCTCTCTTCATCCGCGGCATCGGCACGTCCGGCAACACGCTCAGCTTCGAGCAGTCCGTCTCGCTGTTCGTCGACCAGATCTATGGCGGCCGGAACCGCCAGTTCATGCAGCCCTTCTTCGATGTGGAGCGGATCGAGGTGTTGCGCGGGCCGCAGGGCGCGCTGTTCGGCCGCAACACATCCGCGGGCGCGATCTCCGTCACGACCCGCCGGCCGACCCGCAGTTTCGAGGGCAGCCTCCTTGGCGAAGTCGAGCTTGTGCGCGGCAGCCACGCACTGGAAATGACGGCTTCGGGCCCCGTCACCGACACGCTCTCGCTGCGGATCGCCACGCGCTACAACAAGGGCATCGGCTGGCTCGACAATGTCGTGCTCGATCGCAAGGAACCGGTGCGCGAGGATGTGCTCGCCCGCGTCTCGGCCCTGTGGGAGCCTGCCGAGACCGTCTCCCTGTTCGCCCGGCTCGATTATGGAAAGGCCGATATCCGTGGCACCCCCTTCGAGTTCGTGCCCGGGGGTGGCCGGCCCATCTACCAGAACACCCACAACGACGGCCTGCGGCCGCTCGGCGACACGTCGGACACGCTCAACGGCGTCATCCAGGTCGACGTGGGTGTCGGCACCCACACGCTCTCCAGCGTCACCGGCTACTCCGGCTTCGACTATGTCAACAGCTTCAACATCCAGGCGCGCGCACCCGCGCGGCTGGTGACGGAAAACCGCGAGCGCTTCTGGCAATGGTCGCAGGAGCTGCGGCTCGCATCGCCGGCGGACCAGCCTCTCAGCTACATCTTCGGCGGCTATGCGGAAAGCTCGAAGTCCGACATCTTCCGGCTGTCGATCATCAACCTGCCGCCGCCGCCGGTGCCCAACAATGAAACGCACCGTTTCTTCGATCAGAAGACGGATGTGCTCGCGGCCTTCGGCCAGCTGGACTGGAAGCCCGTCGAGGAGCTGAGCCTCTCCGGCGGGCTGCGCTGGACGCGGATCATCAAGAAGGGCAATCTCAGCGGCTTCGCGCGGGTGTTCCAGCCCTCGGGCGCGATCATCGATATGCCGCGCGCGCCCATCTCCGACCGCTTCACCGAGACTGACTGGTCGCCGACGGCAAGCATCACCTGGCGTCCCACCCGCGATGTCAGCCTCTACGGGCGCTACGCCCAGGGCTCCAAGGGTGGCGCCTTCTCCGAGTTCCAGGCCGTCACGCCAGACACCTTCATCCTGCGGCCCGAGCAGTCGGAAACCTTCGAGGTCGGTGCCAAGCTGGCGTTTCCCGCAATCGGCGGCTTCCTGAACCTCGCTGTCTTCACCACCGACTACAAGGACCTGCAGAAATCCTCGCTCGACATCAACACGGCGAGCTTCGTGACCACCAACGCCGCCGGCGCGCGGACCCGCGGTTTCGAGCTCGACGCAGGGTTCCGGATTGCCGACGGCATCACCATTT
>JBKBXK010000051.1:0-11471 GCA_046314095.1 Thermaurantiacus sp.
GGCGAGTTCGGGCCGCGCTGGCACCAGGACGCACTGCGGGAGCGTCGACAGAACAGCTATGACGATCTCCACGCCGTCGCCGAGGAGCTGAAACGGGAGAAGCTGGCCTCCAGCATCGCGGTCCACGGCCGTTCCAACGGCGGTTTGATGGCGGCCGTCGCCTACACCCAGCGGCCCGACCTCTACGACGCCGCGCTGGTGGGCGTGCCATTGGCCGACATGCGCCGCTATCACCTGCTGCTCGCCGGCGCTTCCTGGATGGACGAATATGGCAACCCGGATACCTCCGACTGGGAGTTCATCCGCACGTACAGCCCCTACCAGAATATCCGGAAAGACGCCCGCTATCCACGTGTGTTCTTCTACACCTCCACCAAGGATGATCGCGTCCACCCCGGCCATGCCCGCAAGATGGCGGCGGAAATGGCGGCGCAAGGCCACCCCATCTACTATTACGAGAATGTTGATGGTGGCCATGCCGGAGTCGCGAACCTCAAGGAAAATGCCTATCGTGCAGCGCTTTTTCTCGCCTACCTGACACGCGAACTGAAGCAATGATCCCAGGGTTTGACGCGGACGCCTTCGTCCGCGCCACCCTGGCCGAGGATCTGGGCGGCATCGTCTCGACCGAGGGCGACATCACCGCCACCGCCTGCCTTCCCGCCGACGCACGGCTTTCGGCCGTCCTTGCCGCACGCGAACCGGTGACAGTCGCAGGCCTGTGGCTTGCGAAGCTGTTTTTCCGTGCGCTCGATCCCGGCTGCATTGCCTCGCCCGCCTTCAACGATGGGGTGAGCGCGCCTGCTGGCACCCATCTGATGCACATCCGGGGCAATGCTCGTGCGCTGCTGGCGGCCGAGCGCTCTGCGCTCAACACCCTCCAGCATCTGACCGGCATCGCCACCATGACCCGACGCTATGTCGATGCCATTGCCGGCACCGGCGCCACCCTGCTCGATACGAGGAAGACGTTGCCGGGCCTGCGTCTTCTCGAAAAACATGCCGTGCGGATGGGCGGCGGCACCAACCATCGCATGGGCCTCCATGATGCGCCGATGGTGAAGGACAATCACATCGCTGCTGCCGGAAGCGTCACCGCTGCGGTCGCTGCCTGCAAGGCCGCGGGCCTTGCAGACATCACCGTCGAGGTGGACCGGCTGGACCAGATCGCAGACGCGCTCGCTGCCGGTGCCGACCGCCTGCTGCTCGACAATATGGACACGGCCACCCTGCGGGAAGCCGTGTCGCTGGTTGCGGGCCGGGTGCCGACCGAGGCCTCCGGCGGCGTCACGTTGGAAACCATCCGGGCGATTGCGGAGACCGGCGTCACCCACATCAGCGTGGGCCGCCTTACACAGTCCGCACCTGCCGCCGATATCGGCATGGATTATCAGGAGGATGGGGTATGTCGCTGATGCTGATCATCGGCAATCGCCGCTATTCCTCATGGTCCTTGCGTGGCTGGCTGGCAGCGCGGCACGCCGGCCTGCCATTCGAGGTGGAGCTGGTGAACCTCTATGCCGAGAACTGGGCCGAGCGCCGGGCCAGGCCGGATCTCGCCGTCTCTGCCGGCCTCGTGCCCGTGCTCTGGGATGGCGCGGTGGCCGCCTTCCACAGCCTCGGCATCATCGCGCATCTTGAACGCCGTTCGGGCGGCACCCGTTTCTGGCCGGCCGAGCCTGCTGCCCACGCGTTCGCCGCGTCGATCGCGGCTGAAATGCAATCCGCCTTCGCCGCGCTGCGCCGGCATTGCCCGATGAACGTGATGCGCCATTATCCGGGCTGGCACCTCCACGAAGAGGCGGCAGCCGATGTCGCCCGGATCGATTCCCTCTGGTGCCACGGCATCGGCCGCTTTGGCGGCCCATGGCTTGCCGGCGCGGATTATGGTGCAGCCGACATCCTGTTCGCCCCCGTTGCCAGCCGGTTTACCACCTACGCAGTCGCTCTTTCACCTGTGGCCGAGGCCTATCGCGCACGCGCCATGGCGCATCCCTTCATGGCCGAATGGATTGCCGCAGCCGCGGCCGAGGTCTGGCGCCAGCCGGCCCATGAGTTCTAGACCGGCCCCCATGGCGACCGCGACCGCCTCAAACGCGCTGGCGCTGCCGGATCCGGTGCCGCTTGCTGCCGAACTCGTCCGCTGCCCAAGCGTCACTCCGGTCGATGCCGGTGCGCTCGACGTGATGGAGCGCGAGCTTGCCGCCCTCGGGTTTGCCTGCCACCGCCGCGCCTTCGGCGGCCCGCCCGACGGCCCTGTGGACAATCTCTTTGCCACCCTCGGAACCGGCGGCCCCAATGTCGCGTTTGCCGGTCATGTCGATGTCGTGCCGCCCGGCGATACGGCTGCCTGGTCGGTCGATCCGTTCGCGGGCACCATCGATCAGGGCTTGCTGATTGGCCGGGGCGCTGCCGACATGAAGGGGGCGCTGGCCGCGATGGTGTCGGCTGCGTCCGCCCATGTCGCGCGGGGCGCAAACGGCACGCTCAGCTTCATCCTGACCGGCGACGAGGAAGGCCCGGCCCTGTTCGGGACCGACCGCCTGCTCGACTGGATGGATGCGCAAGGCCACCAGCCCGACATGTGCCTTGTCGGCGAGCCGACATCGGCCCGCCGCCTCGGGGACGTCGTGAAGATCGGCCGGCGCGGCAGCCTCAACGCATGGGTTGCAGTCAATGGCGCCCAGGGCCACGTCGCCTATCCCGATCGCGCCGACAACCCGGTCCGCCGCCTGATCGCGATCCTGGCCGAGCTTCAGGAGCGGCGCCTCGACGCGGGCACGGACTGGTTTCAGCCCTCCAACCTGGAGGTGACGGAAATCGAGGTCGGCAATCCGGCGATGAACATGATCCCGGCGCGCGCCTCGGCCCGGCTCAACATTCGTTTCAACGATTGCCACCGTGGCAGCGAACTCGCTGGCTGGATAGAGGAGGTCGTCGCCCGCCACGCGCCCTCGGCCGACACCCGGATCCGCATCTCCGGCGAGGCCTTCCTGACCAAGCCCGGCGGCCTGTCTGATCTGGTTGTCCGGGCCATCCTTGCTGAGACGGGGGTGGAGCCGCAGCTCTCCACCTCGGGCGGCACGTCCGACGCACGCTTCATCCGCCGCCTCTGCCCAGTGGTGGAGTTCGGGCTGGTGGGCACGACCATGCACAAGGTGGACGAGCAGGTGGCCATCGACGACATCCGGGCGCTGGCGCGGATCTACGACCGGTTCCTCGCTTCGGCCTTTGCGATCACACCTCCTGCGGAGGAACCGGAAAACCCCTGATCGGCGCACAATCGGGCGTGGTGCCAAAGCGCGCCCGGCCCCGGCTTGATACGAAGATACGCAACTCTGCCGTTTCGCGGCAGGGCTCATAGACCCAGCGATACTCCCAGCCATCCTCGAAGGAGATGGTCTGCGGGCCGGTGAAATGCACCGGCACCTCGCCTGTTTCGCTCACATAGGTCTGGAACAAGGCGTCCGCGATGATGCCGGCCTGCTCCTCGCCGATGGTCGCAAGCCGCGACCACCAGATCAGCGCTGCAACGAGCAGGAGCAGGATCGCAAGCCCAATCCGCGTGGCGGCCACGCGGCTCATGCGCGCCGGCCGGAAAAGGCGGCAAGCGGCAGCGCATCGCCGGTCTGGCGCAGCATGGCCCGCCGCTTCAGGAAGCGCGTGATACCCGAGGCGCCCATGCGCGAGGGGCCAAGCCCGGAGAGTTTCCAGGCGGATTTTTCCGCATCCGAGACAAGCGCCGTCAGCGCGCCGTCGTTGAGCGATATCGCGCCCGCGTGGAGCCGAACCGCAACCGCCTCCGCCTCGGCAACCGTGCCCGCCAGCACCGCCGCCGACAGGCCATAGTCGCTGTCGTTCGCAAGCCGGATTGCCTCCTCGGCATCGGCAAACCGCATCACCGGCATCACCGGGCCGAAGGTTTCCTGGCGCATCACCGCCATTTCGTGGGTCACGTCGGTCAACACCGTAGGCGTCATGTAGAGCCCGCCACCCAGTGTTTCGACCGTTCCGCCAGCGCGAATGCGCGCACCCTTGCCAACCGCGTCTGCAATCTGGTCTGCAACGATCCGGGCCTGGGCTGCAAAGATGAAAGGCCCAAGATCCCCATCCCCCATCTCCGGATGGTCGAGGGTGACTGCTTCGGCCTCCGCCACAAGCGCATCCACGAAGGGCGCGAAAATCGCGTCCGCCACATAGATCCGCTCGATGGACTGGCAGGCCTGGCCGGTGGCGCGGCAGGAAGCAGAAACCGCAACCCGCGCCGCCCAGGCGGGATCGGCGCTTTCAAGCACGATCATCGGATCCTTCCCGCCAAGCTCGAGGCTTGCCGGGATGAAGGCGCGCGCAGCCGCTTCGCCCACCTTGCGCCCCGTCGCAACCGATCCGGTGAAGCAGATGAAGTCGACGGTGCTCACCAGCGCTGCGCCGGTTTCTCCGTCGCCCTCCACCAGCAGAAGCGGCAGTCCGCCCACGGCGTCCACCGCTTCCATGAGCGGCGCGATGAACCGCGGCGTCACCTCCGACGGCTTCACCAGCACCGCGCAGCCTGCCGCCAGCGCCGGAATGGCGTCCGTCAGCGCCAAGAGCAGCGGGAAGTTCCAGGGAGAGATTACGCCGACAAGCGGAACCGGCTCCGGGACGATGCCGAATGTCACGCCCGGCATCGCGGTTTGCGCATCGGCCACCGCAACGCCTGCAATCAGCGCCGGCGCCCGCTCCGCCCAACGGGCGATCATCCGCAGAACGGAATCGATTTCCAGCGCCGTCACCCCACGTCGGCCGGTGTCGGTTTCCAGCGCCGCCTGCAGCGCTGCGCGCCGGCCCGAAATCGCAGCGCCGAACGATCGCAGCACCTCAGCGCGCCCATCGGGGCCGAGCGCGTCCCAGCCGGGCTGCACAGCCCTCAGTCGCTGCGCAGCGGCCGCCACTTCGGCTGCATCGAGCGGCACGATGGCATGGTCCGCACGCCCGGTTCTCGGATTGCGCACCGGGATCGGTGGCCGGCGGCTCATCGCCCAGCGCTCCGGCGCGCCTCCACCGCCTCCCAGAAGCGCGCGGGCGTGTTGGTGCCATTGAAACGGTCGATGGCAACGATGCCGGTCGGCGAGGTCACGTTGATCTCGGTGAGGAAGCCGTCGATCACGTCGATCCCGACAAACACCAGCCCGCGCCGCTTCAGTTCCGGCCCGATCCGCTCGCAGATATGGCGTTCGCGCGGGCTCAGGTCGGTCGGCTGCGCTTCTCCGCCGGCAGCGAGGTTCGAGCGGATCTCGCCCGTGCGTGGCAGGCGGTTGATCGCGCCCGTCGGCTCGCCGTCAATCAGCACGATCCGCTTGTCGCCTTCGCGCACATTGGGAAGAAAGGCCTGCACCATGAACGGCTCGCGCCACACATGGCCAAACAGTTCCACCAAGGGAGCAAGATTGGTGTCGGCTGCCGGCACATGAAACACGGCTGCCCCGGCATTTCCGTAGAGCGGCTTCACCACCACTTCGCCGTGGGTCTTGCGGAAGGCCCGCGCCGCCTCGAGGCTCCGCGTCACCAGGGTCGGCGGCATCAGGTCGGCAAATTCCAGAACGAACAGTTTTTCCGGCGCATTCCGCACTTCGGCCGGATCGTTCACCACCAGCACGCCCTTCTTCGCGGCCTGCTCAAGGATGTGAGTCGCTGTCACATACCCCATGTCAAAGGGTGGGTCCTGCCGCATCAGCACCACATCGACCGCCTGCGCGAGGTCGATTGCATGTCGTTCCCCCGTCCAGCGGAAATGCGGGGCATCGTGGGTCTCCGGGCGCATCACCTCCAGCGGGCGCGCCCGGGCGATGACCCGGCCCTCGTTCCAGTCGAGGTCGCCCGGCAGATAGTGCATCAGCATGTGTCCGCGCGCCTGCGCCTCCAGCATCAGCGCCAGGCTGGAATCCCCCGCCACATTCACATGCTCGATCGCATCCATCTGCACTGCGACGCGAAGGGGTGAGCGGGTCGCCATGACCTGCCTTAACCGTCCGTCGGCGCCCCTTCAATCGGGCTGGGTCAACGGTCGATGGCCTCCTCTGCGGCGGCGATGCGGCGCATCAGCTTCGGCTCGCGGGTCGTTTCGCGCATCGCTGCCAAAGACGCGCGTGCCGCCACCCGGTCCCCGGTCAGATGCTCAAGCCGCGCCCGCTCCCACCACAGCGTCGGTTCCGCCGGCGCGATCCGGGTGAGCCGCCGGAGCAGGGTGAGTGCCCGTCCTGCCTGCCCGGCCTTGCGCGCGCGCACCACCTGGTTGTTCACCAGCCTGATGATGGTCGCACGGTTCGACATCGGGCGCAGATCCTCCACCGTCAGGCGCACATGCCGGCCCATCGCCCGATGCACGGCCCGTCCCAGCCCCTCGGCATCGAGCACGCGCGGCCCGTTGAACAGGTCCAGCCAGGCCGCATCCTCATCGGCGCCAACCTGCAGCACGGCGTGGCCGGGCAGTCCCAGCACGTCCGCGCGTCCGCCGGCCCGGCGCACCAGCCCGGCGCCGATGATGGCAAGCGCCACCGGCAGGCCGCGCCGCCGGCGGAGCACGTCCAGAAGATCGGCATTCTCCGGTGCGTCGTAGCTGGCCCTGTCGCCCGAAAGCCCCATGGTGCGGCAGACATGCTGGCCCACAGCCGCCGCCCAGTCGGTCACGCTCGGCAGTCGTCTGCCGTCTGCACCCGAACGGAGCAGCGCCGCCTCGGCAACCGGCGCGGGGTCCGGCAACATTGCCAGCGCGTCGTCCGGCGACAGGCCCGGCCGGTCCTCCGCGGCCAGCAACAGCGCCGTGGCGTCGATCGCCACGTCCGCATCTTCGGCGAGGCCGACTGCATCGAGAGGGTGAAGAGAACTCATCGGACATCGACAATGTGGCGTGGCCAGGCGCCCGGCGCCAGTGCCACCAGGTCCACCCGCGCCGAAACCGGTCGTCCACGGGCGGCTTCACGCGCCGCGAGTTCTGCAGCCGCCCGCCGCAATCGGGCAAGCGCCGCCGGCTGCAGCGCCAGCTGGGCGGCCTCCGCTTTGGTCCGCCACTTCACCTCCACCACTGCGAGCACGTCGCCGCGCCGGGCCACGAGATCAACCTCGATCATCGGCAGCCGCAGCCGCCGCGCGACGATCCGCCAGCCATGGGCGCGGAGATACCAGGCGGCCAGGGCCTCCCCGCGCCGGCCGCGCCGTTCCGCCTGCGCGCGCGCCCGGCTCATCGCACCTTGCCCGAAAGCCCAAGCGCCAGGGCATAGACCTCGGCCCTTGGCAACCCAAAGGCCGCCGCGACGCTTGCCGCCGCCTTTCCCGCTGGCATGCGCGCCATGGCCTCCCGCAGCGCGTCCGCGACCGCCTCTTCCCCAGCCGACCCGGCGCCCTCTGCCGCCGGCCCCAAAAGCAACACCAGCTCGCCCCTCGGTGCTCCCTCGCGCTCCACCCGGGCGCGGAAGTCTGACAGACGCCCGGTCCACACCTCCTCGTGCCGCTTGGTGAGTTCGCGGGCGAGTGCCGCCTCGCGATTTCCAAGCCCCGCTTCCAGCGCCGCCAGCGCATCTGCCAGCCGCGGTCCGGTCTCGTATAGAATCAACGTTCCCGGCACGGCCTTCAGCTCCAGGATGGCGTCGGCCCGCGCGCCACCCCTAACCGGCAAGAAGCCGGCGAAAAAAAACCGGTCGCTGGGCAGGCCGGCGATGCTGAGCGCCGCGATTGCGGCACTTGGGCCCGGGATCGCCGTCACCGGCACGCCCGCCGCGCGCGCCGCGCGCACCAGCTCGAAGCCGGGATCAGAGACCAGCGGCGTTCCCGCGTCAGATACCAGCGCGACCGCCTCCGACCGCGCCCGCTCCACCAGTCCCGCCGTCCGCCCGGCTGCCGAATGTTCGTGGTAGGGCAGCATCGGCCGGTCGCTCCCCGCTGTCTGCAACAGCCTTGCCGTCACGCGCGTATCCTCGCAGGCGATCACATCCGCGCGCCGCAGGCAGTCGGCGGCGCGCGGGGAAAGGTCGGCCAGGTTGCCGATCGGCGAGGCGACGATGTAGAGCCCCGGCGCAAGCCGGTCGGGCGCATCCTCCGGCGCCTCGGTCCGGGGCAGGCGAGACATTGGAGCGGTTATGGAAGCGGCACGGGGTTCGGCGCAAGCCGAGAGGAGGATGAGGGTCCGATTCGGCCAGTTCGCATTGGCCTTTGCGCTTGCCGTGCTTGCCGCCTGTGCCCCGCGCCCGGTGACGCCTCCGCCGCCACCACCCCCGCCGCCCGAGCCCAAGGTTGTCGCACCGCCGCCGCGGCCGGACGAGTTTCACAAGATCGCAGTGCTGGTGCCGCTCACGGGCCCGAACGGCTCGGTCGGCACAAGTCTCGCCAACGCTGCCAACCTCGCCCTCGCCGATACTGGCAGCACCCGCGTGCGAATCACCAGCTACGATACCGCTGCGGCAGGCGGCGCGGGCGCGGCTGCGAACCGGGCGCTCGCTGATGGCGCAACCCTGATCCTCGGGCCGCTCCTTGCCGGTGATGTCGCTGCCGCCCGCCAGGTGACGGAGCCGCGCGGGATCCCGATGCTCAGCTTCTCCAACGACGCCTCCATTGCCTCGGGCGGAGTCTATGTCCTCGGCTTCCAGCCGGACCAGTCGGTTGCCCGCATCGTCGGCCATGCCGCAGCGCGCGGTGCGCGCCGTTTCGCGGCCCTTGTGCCGCAGGGCGTCTATGGTCAGCGCGCCAGCCTCGCCTTCACCCGCGCTGTCGAGGCGCATGGCGGGCAGGTGGTTGCAATGACCAACTTTGCCCGCGATCGCGCCCAGCTTCCCGCGGCCGCGCGTCGTGTTACCGATTATGATGCGCGGCTCCAGCGCGCCGGAACTGCCGCCCCGGGGACCACGCGGCTGCCGCCGGTGGCCTTCGAGGCGCTGCTCATCGCCGATTCCGGCCAGCTCGCGGCCGCCTTCACGCCGGCGCTCGCGCGCTTCGGGGCGCCCGCCGGCAGCTTCCTCATGATGGGCACCGAACTCTGGGCGACCGAGCCGGGCCTCACCCGGGTTCAGGCGATGCACGGTGCCCAGTTCGCAGCCGTGTCCGATGATCGCTTCCGCCAGCTGGCCAGCCGCTACACCGAGCGTTTCGGGGGCACGCCGTCGCGGCTTGCCAGTCTCGCCTATGACGCGACGCTGCTTGCGGTGGCGAATGTCGAGCGCTGGCCGACCGGCAAGCCGTTTCCGCGCGAGCTACTCGCTGACCGCACGGGGTTTGTGGGTATCGACGGCATCTTCCGCTTCAACAGCAACGTGGCCGAACGTGGCCTCGAAGTGCGGGAGATCCGGGCCAACGGTTTCACCACCGCGGCCCCTGCGCCCCGCGCCTTCTGAGTTGCGGCGTCAGTTTTTGCGCCGGAACACCGGTATCTCGGCGTCGGCGGTCACATCGATCTCGTGCACGCCGCAGCTTGCTGGCGGCTCCCGCCAGTCGCGGATTGCCAGCACGCGGCTGGCGTCCCGCCGCCCGGCGGCGCGATGCGCCTCCATGGTTCGCCGCGAAAACTCATATCCCCGCGCCTTCCCGGTATAGGCCTTGTCCCGATAGACGATCTGCACGATGTCGATGCAGGGCTCGCGCGCAAAGCGCTCGAGCTCCCGACGTCGTTCGGGCGGAAGCTTGTCGAGATCCGGGTGGCAGCTCTCGATGACCTCGCGAATGATTGCGCGGACGCCCGACAGCTCGGTATTCTGGTTTGTTCCCAGACGCGTGCGGCTGGAAAAGCGGATATCCTGGGCCCGGATCTCGGCGTCGAGGAGCGTTGCCGGCCGCGGCCCCTCGGCTGGAAACAGGTCCACCTGGAAAATGTTTTTGTCCCGGTCCTCTGCCTCGTCGAGCACATGCTGCAACGGCGCGTTGGAGGCGACGCCGCCATCCCAGTACCAGTCGCCGTCGATCTCGATCGGTGGAAACCCCGGCGGAAGCGCGCCCGAGGCCATCACATGATCAACGGTGATGCGGCAGTGGTCCGGTCCGCCCCGGTTGTCGAAGAAGTGCATGCGCCCCGTCGTCACGCTCACCGCCCCCACCGAAAAGCGCATCGGCCCGTCGTTCAGCCAGTCGAAGTCCACCAGTTCCATCAGCGTCTCGCGCAGGGGCGCAGTGTCGTAATAGCTGATTGCGCCCATGCTGCCGGCAGGCTGGAACTTGGGCATCGGGAAGCGCGGCTTGAAGAAGCCGGGCACGCCTGTCGTAGCCGTCCACAGCGCGGCCCCCTCCGACCACAGATTCTGCTCCAGCAACTCGGGCATGAAGAAATCCGCGAACAAGCCGTGCGAGACGCGATCCCAGAAGGTTGCCATCGCCTGCAACCGCTCGCCAGGCCGGTTCCCGGCAATCAGCGCGGCGTTGATGGCGCCAATGGAGATCCCGGCGACCCAGTCCGGCGCAAGATCGAGCGTGGCCAGCTCCTCGCACACGCCAAGATGGTAGGCGCCCAGGGCCCCGCCACCCTGCAGCACAAGCACGGTCATGCAGTCGCTGTCCGGCCGCGGCGCGCCCTCCACCTTCGGCGCGGCCCCTGCCTCTGCTGCAGACGCGCCTGGCTTGGCGCGCGTCCGCCCGGCCCGTGTCGGCGTTCCGGCCGCCAAGGTCAGTCCTTCCGCATCTGTCGGAGCAGCGGCACCAGGCCGCCGAGGTCCGAACCCGCCTGTGCCGCCAGGCCAAGGATTTCCTCAATGTCGCGCCCGCCCCGGGCCTCGGCAAGCGCCCAGAGCGCTGCGGAGCGCGCGCCCGAGCGGCAGAAGGCGACAACCGGGCCGCCCGCCGCATCGAGCAGGGTTCGCATCGCCTCCACCTGGCCGACCGAGAAGCCGGTGTGATCGACGGGGATCGCCGTGTAGCCAAGCCCGGCTGCTTCGGCCGCTGCCGCCACGTCCGCGCCGGCGGGCTGATCCGGTGCCTCGCCATCCGGGCGATTGTTGACGACATGGGCGAAGCCCGCAGCCTTCAGCGCCGCCATCTCGCCGGGCCAGAGCTGTCCCGCGACCGAAACCCGGTCGTCGATGCGCCTGAGCGCCGGGCCGCTCACGCGCGCGCTTTCAGGTCGGGCGGGGTTGCCTCATCCGCGAGCACGGCCGCTGCCTCCTCCACCGGCATCACCTGCTGGCGCTCCTCGCCCAGTCGGCGGACGGCCACCGTTCCCTCCTCCGCTTCGCGGCGGCCCACCACCAGCATCGCCGGCACCTTCATGAGGCTGTGCTCGCGCACCTTCAGGTTGATCTTTTCGTTCCGGAGGTCCGCTTCGGCACGCAGCCCGGCAGCCTCCAGTCTCGCCAGAACGGTCCGCGCATGGTCGTCGGCGTCCGAAACGATGGTCGCCACCACCGCCTGCACGGGCGCCAGCCACATCGGCATGCGCCCGGCATGATGCTCGATCAAGATGCCGATGAAGCGCTCGAAACTGCCCAAACTGGCCCGGTGCAGCATGATGGGCCGATGCCGCT
>JBKBXK010000052.1:0-11267 GCA_046314095.1 Thermaurantiacus sp.
CAGAAAATCGATGAACTCGGCCTTCAGGTCTTCCGGCAGGCCTTCCAGCACGCCGTCGAACTCGTCGGTGCGCCGGAAATGCCGGCGATTGGGATCGCTCTCCATCTCGGCGATTAGCGCATCCCACTCGGCCCGGACAGGTGATACGTCGATCCGGTCCATCGCCGCAAAATCCGTGGTGTAGAAACGCGGCGACAGGATGGTGTCCTCGCGCGCCATCTCCAGCGATTCCGCGCTCATGCGCGCACTCCGGCGCGGTGCCAGGGTTTCCAGTGCCGACGTCATGCCAGTCTCCTGTCTGTGAAACTCACGTCAGCCAGTTCCAGCATTTCGAAGTGGCCGGTGAGACGCGTCCATGCCCGTTCGAAGGGCGTGGCGCGGGTGATATGGGCGGTGCGGCGCAGCACGAGATGATCGCCGGGCTGAACCTCGATGGGTTCGCCGGTCACGCGCACCCGGTCGCCAGGCCCGATCTCTGGCTCGCCATCCAGGAGCACATGCGCGCCGAAATGCTCGGGCGAATGGTCGATGATGACGGTGCATCCAACCTCCAGCCGCTCGCCGCCAAAAAGAAGCCGTGCAGTCATGGCATCAGCGCCTTCACATGCGTCTGCAACGGCTCCGGCAGGAGCGCGAGGAAGGCCTCCCGGTTGGATCGGCCGAAGGCATTGAGATCGATCTCGCGTCCGGTGGCAAGATCGGTCAGCGTCAGCTCATTGTCGGTCCACAGGGTCACACGAAACGGGGGCTCCGCGCCGACGTCGTTCATGCGACGCTCGCGGGCGAGGCCGCGCATGACTCCGCGCACGAAACCGTTCTCGCTGCCGGCAGGAATGGTGTGGACGATGTCCCCGGTTGCCGCCTCGCGGACGATGACCGCCCCATCGGGCGCATCGGTGAACACGAGGTCACGCGAGTAGAGGGGCTCGATCCCGCGCGCCTCTCGATACTGCTCAGCGCTGGCGCGGACCGGTACGACGAGGCCGAGACGCACCGAGCCGACGAGGAAAAGCGACAGCAAAACCAGCCCGATCGCCCCATAGAGCGGCAGTTTGGGAAACGGCGCGGTATCGATCCTGCTCATGCAGCGGCGGCCTCCGGTGTCGGCGCGATCAGCGGACGCTCCCCGGTTGCGACCGCAATCCGCTCGCCTTCCGGATGCGCAGACAGCAGCGCCTGCGAAAGGATCGCAGCCACTCGTTCGGCATCTGGGACAGCGCGCAGCATGGGCTGCGGCCGGGCAAGTTTCCAAGGCCGGGCATGCGGCCATAGCATCGCCCAGCCGAGCCTGTCTCCCTTTTGCAGATGGAGTTCGAGCGGCAGGTCTCCGGTGCCATCGCGATGGAGGCGAAGGTCGGCGCTGGAGATGATCCGGAACGGGATGTTGATGCATTTCTCGAGCGCTACGCCATAGCGCATCACGACCCGCTTCGAGGTGATGCTGTAGATGGTCGCGCGGGCCATGGCCCAGGCAAGGAGGGCCAGCAGCCCGACCGAAAGCCCAGCGGCCAGGAGTGTACCGACCAGCCCCGACGTGCCAGTCCCCGACAGGAGGGACCAGAGCAGCAACAGAAGAAACCAGGCCGCGACAAGGGGCACGTGCATCGCCGTCAGGGCGAGGCGCCTCCAGTCGGGGCTGCCCTGCCACAGCAGCTTCTCGCCCTCTGGCAGCGGCCCGGGAAGGCCCGGAATGGGGCCTTCCACGAACCCACCGTGGTGGTGATGCGTCATATCAGCGGCTCCTGACGTTCGGGGGTCGCATACAGATAGCCGCCGCCGAAATAGGCCTGCACGCGTTCCTCCTCGTAGAGCGTCACCTGATCCGGGTTCTCGAGGACCGGCGCATCCTCGAACTGGGCCGACAGGATCGAATCTGTCTCGACCCGGCCCGCGGACCGGTTGACCACCGACTGGAACATCGGAACCAGAACCGTACGGCCACCGTGCGTCACCACTTCCAGATAGCGGATGAGATGATCCGTCCGGTCGATCCAGACATCTGTCACCTTGCCAGCGGACAAGCCGTCTGCCGCGAAGATCGTGAAACCGCGCGGATCCGGATCCTTCCGGTCGAGCCCGAAGTCATTCAGCAGCCGCAGTGGCAGGATTCGAGGCCGTCCCTCCCAGTCGAGATCCGGTCGCTTTGCACGGTTGCACCAGGCAGCAGGGCCGACGCCATCCAGAAGCGGGTTGCCGGTCGGCACATAGGGCGCTCCCGGGAAGTTCTCGACCCGACGCGCTGGCAGATCCAGCGGATCGCGGCCGCCGGTGGGCGCTGTCACCACCCCATGCCCGTGCGGAAGCAGGAAGCTCTTGGGCAGCCCGGTCTGCAGGAAGCCGTCATTCGGTTCGAGCCGCCCGGTCATCTCATGTTCGAGCGGATAGCCTTCCCGCCGGTCTTCCCGGCGCAGGTAGATCACCAGCCCGATGAAGAAGAGGAAGAAGGCAAGAAAGCACAGCAGCGCGATATCGATGCCGCCTACAAGAAACGGGGACATGGCAAGCCTCCGGTCAAACGGCTCATGCGGGAAACTCCGAAAGGCCGAAACGGCGCGATTGCGGGGAACCCTCCACATTGGTCCGCCGCGCCAGCGGGCCGAGGGCAATGAGTGTCGCAAACAGGAGGGCGATCTCGATGTGATAGACGAGGAGATAGCCGGTCGAGGGCTGGTCCAGGGCCGGGCCGAGCTGGCCGCTCGTTGCCGCCGCGTTCGCAACATCGCGGATGACACCGGCAAGCAGAATGCCAAGCCCGACTGCGCTGGCCTGCACCGCGCCCCAGGCGCCAAGCGCAAGCCCGGTGCGGGCACCATCGGCAAGCCGCATGGCGGCAATCAATGTGGCAACCCCGAAAAGGCCGCCGCCGAAACCGATGCCGATCACCCCAGCCGCGAACAGCGGGACGGATTGTGCAGGCGCGGAGAACACCACCAGCGAGAATGCAGCGATTCCGGAGAGTCCGCCAAGCGCCGCCAGCCGGCAGGGATCCGCCCCGCCTTCGCCGAGCCTGCGCGCGGCAAGCGCGAATCCGGCCAGCATTCCGCCGGCCCACAGTGCTGTCAACATGGTGGTATGGCCCACGGAGAGCCCCAGCACCTCGCCACCGAAGGGCTCCAGCAGCACATCCTGCATGTTGAAGCCAGCCGCCCCCAGCGCGATGACGACGAGCAGGCGACGCGTTCGTGAGGGGGCCGTGAATGCGCGCCACGCGGCGCCAAACGCCGGCGGCGCCTCGCTCCGGGCGCGCGTGGCGGAAGGATTGCGCGCCTCCTGCTTCCAGAGTGCGACGAGATTGAGCACTATGGTGAGCGCAGCCGCCCCCTGGACAACCTGGATCAGCAATGTCGGCGAGAAGTCGCGCAGCACTGCGCCGATCACCAGCGATGAGAGCATCATGCCGGCCAGAAGTGCCACATAGAGGAGCGCCACCACCCGCGGCCGGCTGTCTTCCGGCGCAATGTCGGTGGCAAGCGCGAGGCCCGCAGTCTGGGTGGTATGCATCCCCGCGCCGACCATCAGGAAGGCAAGCGCAGCGCCCGCGATCCCGATGGCGGCGGGCCCATGGCCGTCACCCGTCATCACGAGCAGCGCGAACGGCATGATGGCGAGCCCGCCGAACTGCAGGATCGAGCCGAACCAGAGGTAGGGCACGCGCTTCCAGCCGAGCGCCGAGGCATGGTGATCGGAGCGGAAGCCAATGAGCGCCCGCACCGGCGCGAACAGAAGCGGCAAGGCGACCATCAACGCAACCAGCCCGGCTGGCAGGCCAAGCTCGACGATCATCACCCGGTTCAGCGTGCCCGTGAGCAGCACTGCCGCCATGCCGACCGAAATCTGGAAGAGCGACAACCGAAGCAGACGCCCAAGCGGAAGCTCCGCCGTCGCCGCGTCGGCAAACGGCAGGAAGCGGCTTCCGAGCCGGGTCCAGGCGTCGGCGCGGATCATGTGGCAACCAGCTCCTGCGCTTCGCTGGTGTAGAAGCCGGAGGCAATCCGGCGATGCCGGCCAGCCCGGTGAGCAGGCGCGTTGACAGCAAGCGCGGCATCGAGCCGCGCCCGCTCGACCGGCTGGATGGCCGGCGCGCGGTCGCCCTGGGGGAAGAGTTTGCCGACGCCATGCATGGCCGAAAGGAGCGGCGTACGCGGTGCGAAGGTGAAGAGAAGCGAGCGACGGGTGCGCCCAGCCAGTGCGCCAAGCGCGACGGCCATGTCGTCCAGTGCGTAATGGATCAGGCTATCCATGGCGACCACATGGTCGAACGTGCCGAGGCCAGGGTCCAGCATGTCCCCGACGCGCCAGTCGATGCCGAGCCCCTGGGGCGCGCGCTCCTGGGCAAGCCCGATGAGCTGCCCTGAGACATCGATGGCTGTCACCGCCGCGCCCCGCCGCGCGGCCTCGACGGCAAGCGCACCCGTTCCGCACCCGGCATCGAGAAGCGTAAGGCCGCCCATGTCCTCAGGCAGCCAGGAAAGCAGGTTGGCGCGCATTGCGTCGCGGCCGGCGCGCACCGTTTCGCGGATGCGCGATACCCGGGCATCGGACGTGAGCGCTTCCCACTGGCGAAAGGCGGTGCGATCGAAATAGGCTTCAAGCGCCGCCCGCGAACGGGCCCATCCCTTGCCGGCGGAGGGCGCAACGCTCGCCATCATTCGAAACCCAGGAATTCGAAGATGTCGCGGTCCTTCATCGGCACGACATCAAGGGCTGGCACACCGTCCCACAGAAGCTTGGCAAGCCGCAGATACTCCTGCCGCGCAATCTCCACCTCGGGGCTGTCTTCCATCTCGAACAGGGTGCACTTCTTGAGCCGCGAGCGGCGGATCGCATCGACATCCCGGAAATGCGCCAGCCGACGCATGCCGATGGCATCTGCGAACCGGTCGATTTCATCGGTCGCAGCCGAGCGATTGGCGATCACGCCTGCGAGCCGGACCTCATAGTTCTTCGCCTTCGCCCTGATGGCAGCAACGATCCGGTTCATCGCGAAGATGCTGTCGAAGTCATTGGCCGCCACCACCAGCGCACGCTCGGCATGCTGCAGGGGGGCCGCGAAACCGCCGCACACCACATCTCCCAGCACATCGAAGATGACGACGTCGGTTTCCTCGAGAAGGTGGTGCTGCTTCAGCAGCTTCACAGTCTGTCCCACCACATAGCCACCACAGCCCGTGCCTGCCGGCGGGCCGCCCGCCTCAACACACATCACGCCGTTGAAGCCCTCGAACATATAGTCTTCGGGCCGCAGTTCCTCGTGGTGAAACTCCACCTGCTCCAGCACGTCGATGACCGTCGGCATCAGTCTCTTGGTGAGCGTGAAGGTGCTGTCATGCTTCGGATCGCAGCCGATCTGCAGCACCCGCCGCCCGAGCAGCGAAAAGGCGGCAGAAAGGTTCGAAGAGGTGGTCGATTTGCCGATACCCCCCTTTCCATAGACTGCGAAAACCTTGGCAGTGGAGATGCGGTCGCGCGGGTCGAGGCGCACCTGGACAGAGCCCTCTCCGTCCTCGCCAGGCTTGGTCGGGGCGTCGAGAAGGGTCATCCGATATTCTCCCACCTACTCATGCTGCCAGCTCGCGTGGCGCCGAAGGCGCTGCAGGGCCAATGCCCTCCAGGCGATCCTCAAGCGCGTCCGCAGCCGCCTGAAGCGCGGCAAGCGTTGCCGCATCGGGTCTCCAGAATTCGCGATCGCTTGCCTCCAGGAGGCGGTTGGCCATCCGTGCGGTTGCCTTGGGATTGAGCGCCGCCAGCCGCTCGCGCATCGCCTCGTCGAGCACATAGGCCTCCGAGATGCGCTGATAGACCCAAGGGGCGACCTGGCCGGTGGTCGCCGACCAGCCAAGCGCGGCTGTGACCCCGGTTTCCAGCTGCTTTACGCCCTCGCTGCCATGGTCCAGCATCGGCTCCAGCCACGCGGGGTTCAAGAGCCGGCTGCGCGTTTCCAGCGCCACTTGTTCCTCGAGCGTTCGCACTGCGGCGTGGCGGCCGGTTTCGTCGCCGATATAGACCGGCGGCTCGGCGCCGCGGGCCCTGGAAATCAACCGCGACATGCCGCCCAGGCTGTCCACATACTGATCGACCGAGGTGACGCCGAGTTCCACCGATTCCAGATTCTGATAGGCCAGCTCGGCCGTCGCGAGCGTTGCGTTCAGGATCTCGGGCGCCTTCACAGGCTTGCCCGAGACGCCATAGGCATGGCCCTTCTGCCGTTCATAGGCCTCTGCCAGTTCGTTGGGATCCGTCCACAGCCCGGCGTCGATCATCAGATTGACATTCGCGCCATAGGCGCCCTCGGCGTTGGAAAAGACGCGAAGCGCAGCCGTCTCCAGATCGACGCCTTGGGCTTCTTGCAGCGCCAGCGCGTGCGCACGCACGAAGTTTTGCTCAATCGGCTCGTCCGCCTGGGCGGCAAGCAGCGCCGCCTCGGCAAGGAGACGTGTCTGCAACGGCAACAGGTCGCGGAAGATGCCCGAAAGCGTAACAACGCAATCGATGCGCGGCCGGCCGAGTTCGGCAAGTGGCACCAGCTCGGCTCCGGACACCCGGCCGTAGCTGTCGAGCCGTGGCCGTGCCCCGACCAGCGCCAGCGCCTGGCCGATCTGTGCGCCTTCGGACTTCAGATTGTCCGTGCCCCAGAGCACCATGGCGACCGTTTCGGGCAGCCTGCCGGTGTCGGCCACGTGCCGGTCGAGCAGGCGGGCGGCTTGAGCTGCCCCCTCGCGGCAGGCGAAGGCCGACGGCAGTGCAAATGGATCAAGGCCGTGGATATTTCGGCCGGTCGGCAGCACGGCCGGATTGCGAAGCAGATCGCCGCCAGGCGCCGGCGGCACATAGCCGCCATCGAGCGCGTGGACGATCGCGGGAAGCTCGCTGTCTTTTGCCAAGAGCCGCGCCACGGATTCGCGATCTGCCTCGGATGGAAGCAGGTCGAGCATATGGGCAATTGCCTCGGGAGCCATGGGCCGGCCCACCACATGAAGCCCATGCGGTATGAGCGTGGTCTCGAGTTCATAGAGGCGGGCTGCAAGCGTCTCCAGATCGCCGCCGCCCATTTCGAGCGCTTCGGCCTGGGCGTGAATGTCGGCGGCCAGTGCGTCTCGTTCCGGCCCGCCGGCAAGCGTCCGCCAGCGGCCGAGCGCTGCCTTCAGCGCCTGCAGGTCCTTGTAAAGCCCGGCCTCGGCCACCGGCGGCGTGAGGTGGCTGATCAGCGTTGCATGCGCGCGACGCTTGGCAAGGATTGCCTCTGACGGATTGTTGCTGGCGTAGAGATAGAAATTGGGAAGGTTCCCGATCAGCCGGTCCGGCCAGCAGTCGGCCGACATGCCGGTCTGCTTGCCCGGCATGAACTCGAGCGCGCCATGGGTTCCGAAATGGAGAACCGCGTTCGCACCGAAATCCTCTGCAATCCAGCGATAGAAAGCGGAGAACGCATGATTGGGGGCATATCGGCCCTCGAACATGAGCCGCATCGGATCGCCCTCGATCCCTGACGGCGGCTGCAGGCCGACGAAAACATTGCCAAAACGTGCGCCGAGGACATGAATGTGTCCGGCGCTCGCCTGCACCTTGCCCGGTGCCGGGCCCCATTGCGCCTCGATCACCTGAAGGTGCCGCTCGCGCGCAACCTGGTCGTCAGCGGCAACCTGGGCGTGGACATTGGCTTCGGCCCCGTACCGCGCCGAATTGCCTTCCAGAACAGCCGCACGCAGCGCCTCGACCGTGGGTGGAACCTCTACGTCCCAGCCCGCATCGGCAAGCGCGCGAAGCGTGTTGTGGAGGCTCTCGAACACCGAGAGGAAGGCGGCAGACCCCGCCGAACCGGAGTTCGGCGGGAAGTTGAACAGGACGATCGCAAGCCGCCGATCCTCCCGGGGCGCGAGGCGCAGATCGATGAGACTGCCGACTCGGCGGGCAAGCGCCTCCGCACGTTCGGGGCATGGCTGCATCTCCCGCCGCAGCGCCGCCCCCTCGAAGGCGCAGCTCCTGTCGCAGCCGCAGCAGGCCCGGCCCGGCTCGGCGCGGCCGCCGATGATGGTCGGGCAGGTGGCGCCATCCAGCTCCGGCAGGGCAACCATCATGGTCGCTTCCAGCGGCGTCAGCCCGCCGGCGCCCTCGCTCCATCGCTGCAGCGTCTGGAACTCCAGCGGATGGGCGGTGATGTAGGGCACATCGAGCGCTGCAAGATGCGCCTCTGCGGCCCCGGAATCATGGTAGGCCGGCCCGCCGACCAGCGAAAAGCCGGTCAACGAGACCACTGCATCGACCAACGGCTTGCCGTCCCGCACGAAATAGCGATCGATCGCTGGCCTTCCGTCCAGGCCTGCCGCGAAGGCGGGAATGACCCGCAGCCCCTGCGCTTCGAACGCAGCGATTGCGCCATCATAATGGCCTGTGTCGCGCGCGAGGACGTAGGAGCGCAGCAGAAGCAGGCCAACTGTGCCGCGCGGCTCGGCCGGCGCCGGCAGGGCCTCCACCCGCATCGTGATGCGCGCGTTGAGCCGGGGGTGGTAGAGACCGAAATCCGGATACTCGGCGGGCGGAGCCGGATCGAGTGTTCCCTTGAGGCTCGCACGCTCGCCAGCAGCGTAGCGATCCACCAGCGCCCGGATCATCTGCACGAGATTGTCGTCCGAGCCCGCCAGCCAATATTGCATGGTAAGGAAATAGGCCCGCACGTCCTGTGCCGTGCCGGGGATGAATCGCAGCAGCTTGGGCAGGCGGCGGAGCATCTTCATCTGGCCCTGGCCCGATGAAGCGGCACCCGGCTTCCCGGATCCACGCAGCCGTTTCAAGAGCGCGAGCGGCCCCTTCGCCGGCGCATCCATGCGATAGCCGCCCATCTTGGTGAGGCGCACGACCTCGCCCGCCGACATCAGCCCGAGAATGGCGTCGCACGCGTCGCGGCGCGCCTCCAGCGCGGGCAGCACGGCGCGGATATGGTCCTCGACAAACAACATGGTGGCAAGAATGATGTCTCCCCGGGCGATGTCCTCGCGGCAGCGCTCGAGTGCCCCGGCATCCTCCCAATCCGAGGCAGCATGAAAACCGATGGAAAGCCCGGGATGCGTTTCTGCCAGCCTGGCCTGCGCCCGCTCGACCGCGCCGCCAAGATGATGATCGAGCGTCACGATGACAACTCGCACCGGCGTTTCCACCGGGCCTGACGCCGAGGGGACGCGCCTACCGGCCATGATGCGCCTTGGCGTCGTACAGGGTGTCGAGTGTGACCTCGGCAAGGCCATGCTCGGCAGCAAATGCCTCTGTATTGCGCCGCGCCTTGCCGCGAACGAAGAACGGGATCTTTCTCAACTCCCGCTCGGCCTCGACCGTCCAGCTGACTGTCGCCGGCCGCTCCAGCGTGGCCACCTCGATTGCCTCGGCTGGCGCAGCGGCCGCAGCGTGGGCGCCGAGGTGAGAGGCGCCGGCCTCGTCTGCGAACTCGAAGTCGTCACGGAACATGGCAAGGAGATGCTCCTCGAGACCCATCACGAGCGGATGGACCAGGGTGTCAAAGAGCACGTTGGCACCCTCGAAGCCCATCACCGGCGAGTGGCGGGCGGGGAAATCCTGCACATGCACAGGCGCGGACACGACGGCGCAGGGGATCCGCAGCCGCTTGGCAATATGCCGCTCCATCTGCGTGCCGAGCACCAGTTCCGGCGCGGCCTCGGCAATCGCGCGTTCCACTTCCAGATGGTCGTCGGTCACCAGCGGCTGGACACCGATGCCGGCCGCGGCCGCGCGCAGATCCCGCGCGAACTCGCGGTTGTAGCAGCCAAGGCCGACCACCTCGAAGCCCAGTTCCTCGCGTGCAACGCGGGCCATGGCAATCGCGTGGGTGGCGTCGCCGAACACGAACACCCGCTTGCCCGTCAGATAGGTGGAATCGACCGAGCGGGACCACCACGGAAGCCGGGCACCGTCCAGGTCCATCGCCGGCGCCGGATCGACGCCGGCCTTCTGCGCCACCTCGGCGATGAACTCCCGCGTTGCCCCCATGCCGATCGGAACCGTACGAACAACCGGCATACGGAACTGTCGCTCCAGAAAGCGCGCGGCGGTATCCGAGATCTCCGGATAAAGGGAGATGGCGAGATCCGCCTCGCCGATGCGCACCAGATCCCGGGGGCGCGCGCCCATCGGCGCCACGAGCTGGACGTCAATCCCCAGCGCATCGAGGATCCGCCTTACCTCCTCCGTATCGTCCCGGTGCCGGAAACCGAGCGCGGTGGGACCGAGGATAACGGCACGCGGACGCCGGCCCTCGCGCGGGCCGGGCGAGGCGTTGCAGTCCGCAAGCGCGCGGACGAGCTGGTAAAGCGTTTCCGAAGCGCCCCAGTTCTCCTTCCGCGAATAGCTTGGCAGCTCCAGCGGAACGACCGGGATGGGAAGCTGCATGGCCTGGGCGAGGCCAGCCGGATCGTCCTGGATCAGCTCTGCGGTGCACGAGGCGCCCACGATCATGGCCTCCGGACGAAAACGCTCATGCGCCTCGCGGGCGGCCGCCTGAAACAGCTCGGCCGTATCCTTGCCCAGATCGCGCGCCTCGAATGTGGTGTAGGTGACGGGCGGGCGGTGGTTGCGCCGCTCGATCATGGTGAAGAGGAGGTCGGCGTAGGTGTCGCCCTGTGGCGCATGGAGAACGTAGTGCAGCCCCTCCATCGCGGTTGCGATGCGCATCGCCCCGACGTGTGGCGGCCCCTCATAGGTCCAGACGGTCAGTTGCATCGCCTCAGACCCTCAGGAGATCGCGCCGCCGCAGCGGTCGGGCGAAGAGCTCGGCAAGGTCGGCCGCTTGCTCGAAGCCATGGACGGGGGAGAAGACGAGCTCGATCGCCCATTTGGTTGTGAAGCCTTCGGCCTCCAGCGGGTTGGCGAGGCCAAGTCCGCAGACGGTGATGTCGGGGCGGGCCGCACGAACCCGGTCGAGCTGGCGGTCGACATGCTGGCCTTCCGACACGGTCACGCCCTCGGGAATGAGCGCCAGCTCGCGGGCAAGGTGGCGCTGATGCAGATATGGCGAGCCGACCTCGATTGGCCGCATGCCGAGTTCGCGCGACAGAAAGCGGGCGAGCGGCACCTCGAGCTGGCTGTCGGGAAGGAAGAAGATCGACCTGCCCTCAAGAATCGCGCGGTGCCGCTCGAGCGCGCGGGCGGCCCGCTCACGGGCCGGCGCAAGCGTGCTGCGAACCCGCATCGGGTCGACGCCAAAAGCCTCCGCCGCCGACGAGATCCAATCCGCCGTGCCTTCGGCCCCGAACGGGAACAGG
>JBKBXK010000053.1:0-11199 GCA_046314095.1 Thermaurantiacus sp.
TCTCCTGCGCCATCACCACCGGAGCAGTGACCGCGACCAGCGAGATCGCGGTCGTGGCGCGCAGCGCAAGGAGAAGCGAGGAGGAGAGTTTCAACGCCATGTGTCAGGACCCCTGAACCTTCGAGACCAGCCATTGGGAGGGCCAGCGCGAATCGCGCCAAGGCTTGCCCGCCCCGCGAATGGCGCCCTGATGACCGCCCGCCATGACTCTTCTGTGACAGACGGAAGACAGCAAAATGAAACAGGTCGGTCGGTCACCGATTGTTGCTGCGGCGCAACAGCCAGCCCCGCCGACCGGCCGCGCCGCTGCCGACGCCTGGCGGCGATGCCTCGGGCGCTCCACAAATCTGCCGGGGCCTGGTGGGCGGTGACGGGATCGAACCGCCGACCCTCTCGGTGTAAACGAGATGCTCTACCGGCTGAGCTAACCGCCCCTTGGCCTGTTGCGCTCCATAGGGCATGCGGCTGGCGCGGCAAGGGAGGGATTGCGCATGGCGCGGGGCAGCAACGGATTTGATGGCGCACAGCTGGCGCGGGCCGACCGGTTCCTGAAGGATTCCTATCTCGACACCGGCCGGATCCCGGGCGCCCTGTTGCTGGTGGCGCGGGGGGGCGCGGTTGCGCACCTCTCCGTGCAGGGTCATGCCGATCTCGCCAAGGCGCAACCGCTCGCCGAGGACACGATCTTCCGCATCTATTCCATGACCAAGCCGATCGCCTCTGTCGCGCTGATGATGCTGGTGGAGCAAGGCCGCATCCAGCTCGACGATCCGGTTGCAAAGTTCATCCCCGCGTGGGCCGGCCTGCGTGTCTACAAGGCCGGGACGCTCAAGACCGGGTTTGTCACTGAGCCGCCAAAGCGGCCGATGCTGGTCATCGACCTGATGCGCCACACCGCCGGTCTCACCTACGGCTTCCAGCTCTCGTCCAACATCGATGCCGCTTACCGCCGGCTGGGAATCGGTGAGGTCGAAAAGGGCGACATGACGCTGGAGCGGATGATCGACGCGCTGTCGGGCCTGCCGCTCGAGTTCTCGCCCGGCGATGCCTGGCTCTATTCGGTTGCGACCGATGTGGTCGGCTGGCTGGTGCAGACCGTCTCGGGCCAGCCGTTCGAGGATTTCGTGGCCGAGCATATCCTGAGGCCGTGCGGAATGGCCGACACCGGCTTCTGGGTGCGCGATGGCGAGGGCCATCGGCTTGCCACCTGTTACGAGCATGACGGCAAGGGCGGGATGCGGGTGCAGGACCAGGCGGAGACCTCCTCCTTTCTGACCCGCCCTGCCTTCATCTCAGGAGGCGGCGGCCTCGTTTCGACGGCTCGCGATTATCTGGCGTTCGTCGAGGCGCTCCGCACCGGCACGCCGCGCCTGGTGGGCCGGAAGACGCTGGACCTGATGACGGCCAACCACCTCCCGGCGGGCAGCTGGATGAGCCAGATGAGCCGGGCGATGTTTTCGGAAGCCGCCTATGATGGCGTGGGCTTCGGCCTGGGTTTTGCAACCACGGTCGCCATCGAAAAGACGATGGTTGCAGGCTCCAACGGCGACTGGTTCTGGGGCGGGGCGGCGTCCACTGCCTTCTGGTGCGACCCGAGCGAGGAACTGGTGGTAATCTTCCTGACCCAGCTGATCCCCTCCTCCACCTGGCCGCTGCGGCGCCAGCTCCGGACGATGATCTATGCCGCGCTGGCCTGAGATCGCTGCAGCAGTTCCCGGGTTATCTCGTCGATCGTGCCCGTGCCGGCAGCAATCGCGTTGGCGACTTCCTTGCCGAGTTCCACGCCCCACTGGTCGAAGGGATTGAGCCCGGTCAGCGCTGCGAAGGTGAAGGTGCGGGCCTCGTAGAAGGCAATCAGCGCGCCGAGGCGCTCGGGCGTTAGGGCATCGACGAGAATCGTGGCGGTCGGGCGCCCGCCCGCGAAGCTGCGCTGCGCGGCAAGGCCCGCATCGCCGCCGGAGATGGCGCGCGCCTCCTCCAGGCTTCGGCCGTGCTGCAACGCCTGGCCTTGCGCGAAGCAGTTGGCGAGCAGCTGGCGGTGATGGCTCGGCGCGAGCGCATGGCCCTGCGCGGCAACGGCAATGAACTCGATCGGGTCCGTATGGCTCCCCTGGTGGAGCAGCTGAAAAACGGCGTGCTGCGCGTCCGTTCCCGTTCCGCCCCATGTGATCGGCGCGGTCGGAAAGGGCAGCGGCCGGCCATCGCGCGAAACCGACTTGCCGTTCGATTCCATTTCCAGCTGTTGGAGGTAGGCCGGCAGCAGCCGCAGCCGCTCGTCATAGGCGAAGACCGCGCGCGTGGGCCGCGCCGAGAGGCAGGCCTGCCAGACGCCGAGAGCGCCCGCCAGCCGGCCGGCGTTGGCATCAAACGGGGCGTCGAGCACATGGCGGTCCATCGCGTGGGCGCCATCAAGCAGCGCCTCGAACGCGGCCCAGCCGCAGCGCACGGGAAGCGCGATGCCAACCGCGCTCCAGAGCGAATAGCGGCCGCCGACGGATTCGCCGAAGGCCATGATGCGCTCTGGCGGCAGGCCGAGTGCAGCCGCCCGCGCAGGCGCTGCCGTGACTGCCCAGAGCTGCCGCTCGGGCGCGGTTACGCCGCCGGCGCGCATCCAGGCCAGCGCGCTTTCGAGATTGGTCATGGTCTCGAGCGTCGTGAAGGTCTTGGAAACGGCGACCAGCGCCGTGCGGGCCGGCACTGCGCCGCGCAGCGCCCTGGCAAGCGCCACACCGTCGATGTTGGAAACGATGCGCACGTCCGGCCCATCGCCTTCGTCGCCGAGCGCATCGACGAGGAGGGCCGGACCGAGCGCGGAGCCGCCGATCCCGATCAGCAGCACATGATCGAAGCGGCCATCGCGCAGGGCCTCCGCAGCAGCCTTCGTGGCGGCGTGGTCGGCGCGATTGGCCGGGTGGCGCAGCGCCATATGGGTGGCGGCGCGCCCTTCGGACGGGTTCACGATCGCGCCGCCGGCGAGAGCCCGGAACTGCCCATCAAGATCGGCCGCGGCCGCAAGGTCTGACAGATCGGCAAGCAGCCGGGCCGGGATCGCGGTGCGGCGCCAATCAAACCAGATGCCGGCCGCCGCGAGCGCCGGGCCCGGCCCGGTCGGCGCTTCGCCCGCGCGCGCAGCCAGCCGCGCCCAGGCACCGGTTTCATGCGGAAGGGTCATGCGGATGCGGTTAGACGCAGCATATTGCCGTGTCACGACCGGCCGCTTGACTTGAGGGCAGGGAAAGCGCACCCGGCCATGCCAATGGGCGTGGGGAAAGAAGAGGTCGCGGCGTGACGGCCGCCATGGACTGGGCGCGTGAGACGCTCGGCCACGACTTTGAAGACCCGGATCTCCTGCGGCGGGCCCTGACCCACCGAAGCCTGGGGCCCGACAATTACGAACGGCTGGAGTTTCTTGGTGACCGGGTGCTGGGCCGGGTGATGGCGGCGTGGCTGTTCGAGGCCTTTCCAGAGGAGCCGGAGGGCAAGCTGAACCAGCGCATCTCGCGCCTCGTGAGCCGCGAGAACTGCGCCGCGGTCGCACGGACGCTTGGCGTTCCAGATCATCTGCGGCTTGGTGTGCAGGCGAAATCGGATGGCGGACGCGACAGCGACAATATCCTGGGCGACGCCATGGAGGCCCTGATCGGCGCAGTCTGGCTGGAGGCGGGCGACGCGGTCGCCGAGGCCCTCGTGCGGCGGATCTGGTCCCCTCACTTCGGAGTCGACCCCGTGGCCAAGCACCCCAAGTCTGCCCTGCAGGAATGGGCCGCTGCCCGCAACGGCGTGGAGCCGGTCTACGAATTGATGAAACGGTCCGGACCGCACCACCAGCCGCGCTTCCGGGTACGGCTCACCGTTGGCGACATGCCGCCCGTGGAAGCGATCGGCGCGTCCAAGCAGGAAGCGGAAACGGCCGCTGCGCGCGCGTTTCTGGAGACATATGTGACCGCGGCGCATGCCGCCTGAAGGAGACTCCGCCACCCGCTGCGGTGTGGTGGCGCTGGTCGGTGCGCCGAACGCCGGCAAGTCCACCCTTGTCAATGCGCTCGTCGGCACGAAGGTTGCCATCGTATCGCCCCGAGCACAGACGACCAGGCGCCGGCTGACGGGCATCGCCATTGCCGGCCCCGCGCAGCTGCTGATGGTCGACACGCCCGGGATCTTCACGCCCCGCCGCCGGCTGGACCGCGCGATGGTGGGCGAAGCCTGGGAAGGGGTGGCGGACGCCGACATCGTGCTCCTCATCGTCGATGCCGCCAAGGGGCTGAGCGACCAGGTGCGGGCGCTGGTGGAGGGCCTCTCGGGATCGCCGGGCGCCGAGCGCCGGCCGCACTGGCTGGTGCTGAACAAGATCGACCTGCTGCCGCGGGATCGGCTGCTACCGCTTGCAGCGGAGCTCAATGCCGCCTTCCCGTTTGCGGAAACATTGATGATCTCCGCTTCTGGTGGCGACGGCGTTGCCGACCTCGGCAAGCGTCTCGCGGCCGCGGTTCCGGAAGGCCCTTGGCTGTTCCCCGAGGACCGCGTTTCCGATGCGGTCACCAGCATCGCGCTCGCTGAACTGACCCGCGAACAACTGTATCTCCAGCTGCGGGAGGAGCTTCCCTATGCTGCCGCGGTGGAGCCGGAGCGCGTGGCCGAGCGGCCCGACGGATCGCTGGAGGTGCACCAGCGGATCCTTGTCGATCGCGACAGCCAGAAAGCGATCGTGGTCGGCAAGGGCGGCACGCGCGTGAAGGCGATCGGCGAAGCCGCGCGACGCGAAATGGAGCAGGCGATGGGCGGCCGCGTGCACCTGTTCCTCACCGTGAAGGCCAAGCCGGGCTGGGCCGACGACCGCAACGTCTGGCGGGACATCGGCCTCGCCTGGGTGGACTGAGCCGGCCGCAGCGCGCACGGGCGCAGCATGGAGATCGTGGCTGACGATGCGCTGGTGCTCACCCTGCTGCCGCACGGTGAACATGGCGCCGTGGTGCGCTTCCTTGGCGCAACGCGCGGCCTGCTGTCGGGCCATGTCGCCGGCGCCCGCAGCAAGGCGCGGCGGGCGGCATTGCAGCCGGGCAATCGCGTCGCGCTGCGCCTGAAGGCCCGCGTATCGGGCCAGCTCCCCTCGGCCGAGATCGAGATTGCACGCAGTCGTGCGCTTCTGGCCTTCGCGCCAGAGACCGCAGCCGGCGTTTTCTGGGTCACGGCTCTTGTCGCTGCCGCACTCCCGGAAGGGGTGCCGCATCCCGAGCTTGCGCATCGGCTCGACACCCTCTTCGAGCGGATGGGCAGCGGGCCGGGCTGGGAAGCCGAACTCGTGCGGCTGGAAGTGGCGCTTCTGGCGGAAATGGGCGTGGGGCTCGATCTTTCCTCCTGCGCGCTCGGTGGCCCGGCCGACCGCCTGGCCTTTGTGAGCCCCAACAGCGGCCGGGCGGTGAGCAGCGAAAAGGCCGCCGGGAAAGGCTGGGCGCCGCGACTGCTGGCGCTTCCCGCATTTCTCCGCATCGACGCCGCAGCGCCCCCGGCAGACCTTGCGGCGGGCCTGGCGCTGACCGCGCATTTCCTGGCCCGCGATCTTGGGCCGGCGTGGACCCGGATTGCCCCGCTTCGGGACCGGATGGAGACGCTGCTGACCGCCAGAACATGAAGCGAACACTTGGCGGGCGTCCGGCCCTTGGCTAGGGGGCGGGCATGAGCCTCGACACGCCCGAGCCGGGCATTCTCGACACACCCTTCGCCACCGCGCTTTCCGAGCGATACCTCGTCTATGCGCTGTCGACCATCACCGCTCGATCCCTGCCGGATGTGCGCGACGGCCTGAAGCCTGTGCACCGGCGCCTGCTCTGGGCCATGCGCCTGCTGCGCCTCAGCCCCGACGCCGCGTTCAAGAAATGTGCGCGCGTCGTCGGCGACGTAATCGGCAAATATCACCCGCACGGGGACCAGTCGGTCTATGATGCGATGGTCCGGCTCGCGCAGGACTTTGCGCTGCGCTACCCGCTGGTCGAGGGCCAGGGCAATTTCGGCAATGTCGACGGCGATGGCGCTGCTGCGATGCGCTATACCGAGGCGCGTCTCACCCGCGCCGCCATCCTTCTGATGGAAGGTGTGGAGGATGAAACTGTTCCGTTCCGCCCCACCTACAATGGGGAGGAGGAGGAGCCGGAACTTTTCCCGGCGGCCTTCCCCAATCTTCTCGCCAACGGTGCATCCGGGATCGCCGTGGGCATGGCAACCAGCATTCCGCCGCACAATGTCGCCGAAATCGCCGCGGCCGCAACCCGCCTTCTGGATGATCGAGAGACGCCGCTTGCGGACCTGATGGCCCTGATGCCGGGGCCGGACTTTCCAACCGGCGGCGTGCTGGTGGAGCCGGCGACAAGCCTGATCGAATCCTATGCCACCGGGCGCGGTTCGATGCGGCTGCGCGCACGCTGGCACCGGGAGGACCTGGGCCGCGGCACATGGGCCGTGATTGTGAGCGAGATCCCCTTCCCGGTGCAGAAGGGCAAGCTGATCGAGCAGGTGGCCGCGCTGATCGCAGAGAAGAAACTGCCGATCCTGGAGGATGTGCGCGACGAAAGCGACACTGCGATCCGGATCGTGCTGGAGCCGCGCAGCCGCAATGTGGAACCCGAGCTGCTGATGGAAAGCCTGTTCCGACTCACCGATCTCGAGGTGCGGGTGCCGCTCAACATGAACGTGCTCGATGCCAGCCGCACGCCGCGGGTGATGGGGCTGCGCGGGGTGCTTCTCGCCTGGCTCGATCACCGCCGCGAGATGCTGCTCAACCGCGCACGCCACCGGCTGGCCGCCATCACCGATCGGCTCGAACTGCTTGAAGGCTATCGGATCGTCTTTCTGAACCTCGACGAGGTCATCCGGATCGTGCGCGAGGAAGATCGTCCGCGCGACGCACTGATGCAGGCCTTCAGCCTGACCGAACGGCAGGCCGAAGCGATCCTCAACATGCGCCTGCGTGCGCTTCGCCGGCTCGAGGAAATGGAGATCGCGCGCGAGCGGGACTCGCTGGCGGCAGAACAGGCCGGTCTTGACGCGCTGGTCGGCTCCGAGGCCCGGCAGCGCACGGCTCTGAAGAAAGAGCTGGGGGTGCTTGCAGCCGAATATGGCCCGGAGACGGCGCTTGGGCGCCGCCGCACCGGCTTCGCCGATGCGCCGCAGGTGGAGGCGATGCCGCTCTCCGCAATGGTCGAGCGGGAGCCGATAACCGTCATCCTGTCGGCCAAGGGCTGGGTCAGGGCCATGAAGGGCCACGCCGATTCCGAAGCCCGCGCCAACCAGAAGTTCAAGGAAGGCGATGGCCCGGGCTTCTGGCTGCATGCCGAAACGGTTGACCGGGTCCTGCTGCTGGCCCCGTCGGGCCGCGCCTTCACGCTGCTGGCGCACCAACTTCCCGGCGGTCGGGGCTTCGGCGAACCGCTGAGCCTGATGGTCGACTGGCCGGCCGGCGAAAGTGCAGTCGCCATGCTGCGCGCAGCCGATGAAGGCCGGGTGCTGCTCGCGGCATCCGACGGCAAGGGGTTCGTGGCCCCTGTGGCGGCATTGCAGGCAGAGACGCGCAAGGGCCGTCAGGTGATGCGGCCACGGGCCGGCGCGCGGCTCGCAGTGGTGCGCCAGCTCGCGCCCGGCGACGATCATGTGGCGGCAATCGGCGACAACCGGAAGCTGCTGATCTTCCCGCTTGCGGACCTTCCCGAACAGGAATCGGGCCAGGGGGTGACATTGCAGAAGTACCGCGATGGCGGGCTCTCTGATATCACCACGCTCAGGCTTGCTGACGGGCTTTCCTGGCCGATGGGCGGTGGCTCCGGCCGGACCCGCACCGAGACCGACCTCGCGCCATGGGTCGGCGCCCGGGGCAGCGCCGGGCGCCTTCCCCCTAGCGGTTTTCCCCGCTCAGGGAGATTCGGCGGATGATGGGCGCATTGGCTTTGCTGGTCGCGGCGCTTCTTGCGGTGCCCGCCGGCGCGCAACCGGCAAGCGAGCCGGAGGCACCCCCCTATGCGCTTCCCAACACCCATGTGCACCGCATCCGTGCCGAGGCGCTGGGCCGGGAGTATGAGCTGCATGTCGCGCTTCCGCCCGGCTATCATGCCAATCCAGACCGCCGCTATCCGGTGCTGTTCACCACCGACAGCCCGCAGAGCTTTCCCATCATCCGCGGCATCCACGGCCGGTTGCGGGGTGGCGGCGCAGTGCTCGAAGATGCGATCATCGTCGGGCTGGGCTATGCCATCGGCGACGATGGCGTGCAGAGCCGGCGGCGGGACTACACGCCAACCCCGCATGGCGACATCGATGCGCGACCAACCATGGCGCGCCCGGTGGTCTATGGCGAGGCAGAGGGCTATCGGCTCCACGTCCGCGACGAGGTCTTCCCTTTCCTCGAGGCCCGCTATCGTATCGACCCGGAGCGGCGCATTTACACCGGCCACAGCTATGGCGGCCTGTTCGGCACCCATGTGCTGCTGACCGAGCCGGAGATGTTCCGGAAATATGTGCTGATCAGCCCGTCGCTCTGGTACGGGCGCCGGGTGATGATCGCCCGCGACCGCGCGTTTGCCATGCGCAACCGGGATCTTCCGGCACAGCTGTTCTTCATGATCGGCAGTCGGGAGACAGTGCCCGATCCTGACACTGAGCCGCACAGCCAGTCCCGCTTTGCAATGGTGGAAGATATGGACGAGCTGGTGTCGAACCTCCGGTCGCGGAGTTATCCCTCGCTTCAGCTTGAGGCTCGCGTGATCCCCGACGAGGATCATGCCAGCGTCTATTTCGAGGCGATCCGGCGCGGCATGGAGTGGGCGCTGCCGGGGACCGGACGTGCCGGCCACCAGCCCTGCCTCGACGAGGCGGGCCAACCTGTGCCGTTCTGCCGCTGGCCGGACTGGTCCCGCCGGTAGGAGCAACCCGGCCTATTTCGGGGCAGGCCCAGCAGCCGACGGCGTTGACCCGAGGTGCGGCTTTCCCCATGCTCCTCCGCCAGACAGTTCGGAGGGGAAGCAGGATGCGCGGGATGCGGAGAGTTCTCGCGGCGCTGGTGGCTCTCGTGGCCGGGTCGGCGGTGGCGCAGCCTGCCGCAGCGCCTGCGCCGGCAGGCGACACCTTGTTCCGGAACGTCCGGGTGTTCGACGGCACCTCACCCCGCCTGTCCGCGCCGACGGACGTGCTGGTGCGCGGCAACACGATCGCGCGCATCGCGCCCAACCAGGAGGCCGGGAACGCGCGGGTGATCGACGGGCACGGGCGCACGCTGATGCCCGGCCTTATCGATGTGCATGTGCACATGACCTTCTCCTCGCTATCCATGATGCGACTGCTGGCGCCCGATCTCACGCCGGCAACCGCCGAGGCGACTGCGGCGGTCGAGGCCCAGAACATGCTGCTGCGGGGCTTCACGGCGGTGCGCGACGTGGGCGGGCCGGTTTTCGGGCTCAAGGCCGGCATAGACGCGGGCAAGTATCGCGGCCCGCGCATCTGGCCCTCTGGCCCCACCATCAGCCAGACCTCCGGACACGGCGATTTCCGACTGCCCGACGAGCCTTCGCGGCGTTTTACCGGCCAGGTGTCGCGCGCGGAGAAACTGGGCGCCACCTTCATTGCCGACGGGCGCGACGAGGTGCTGACGGCGACCCGGGAGAATCTCCGCTTCGGCGCAAGCCAGATCAAGCTGATGGCCGGCGGCGGGACCGCTTCCGATTACGACCCAGTCGACGTCACCCAATATACGTTCGATGAAATGAAGGCGGCAGTCGACGCGGCCGCGGACTGGAACACCTATGTGACCGTCCACGCCTATACCGACCGTTCGGTGCAGCGGGCCGTCGAGGCAGGTGTCCGGAGCGTCGAGCATGGGCAGATGCTGTCGGAGGAGACGCTGCAGCTGATGCGGGATCGAGGCGTCTGGCTGTCGCTTCAGGTGCTTCGGGCAACAACCCCTGACATGACGCCGCTGCGCGCCGAAAAGCGGCGCCCCGTCATCGAAGGCCAGCCGCGGGTCTGGGAAGCGGCCAAGCGCCTCGGCGTGAAGCTGGCGTGGGGCACGGACTATCTGTTCGAGCCTGACCTCAACGCGACGCAGAGCGCCAACATCCTGGAGCTGAAGCAGTGGTTCACGCCGGCGGAAATCCTGAAGCTCATCACCCACGACAATGCGCAGCTGCTTGCGCTTTCCGGACCGCGGAGCCCCTATCCCGGAAAGCTGGGCGTGGTGGAGGAAGGCGCGCTTGCCGACCTGATCCTGGTGAACGGTGACCCGATCGCCAATGTTGACATCATAGCTGACCCCGAGACCAACTTTGCGATCATCATGAAGGACGGGCGCATCGAGAAGGAGATGCGCTGACGCTCGCGGGCAAAGGGGGCGGACAGATGCGGGCAACAGCACGGTTTGGCGCGGCGGCCATCGCGGTTGCGATTTCGGCTGCCGTTCAGGCGCAGGGCGCGCCGCGCATGATCCCACCGCCCTCGATAGCAGACATGCGCAAGGTGCTGACCAGTCTGGGCTATACGGTACAGAATGATGCGGCTGCGGGCGAGAAAGAGCCTCTTCTCGTGGAGATCGGCGGGCAGCCCACAAATGTGACGGTGGCCGGCTGCAACGATCGTGGGGCGCAGTGTCGCTACGCCATGCTGCTGACGACCTTCACCGACGTGCGCAATCCTCCCGGAGCGTGGCTTGGGCAGGCCAACTACCGCTGGGATTTCACCCAGGTCTCCCTCGATCGCGAAGGCCATGTGCTGATTGCGCTTGCCATTCCGTTCGGAACCGAAGGGCTGCCGCTGACCAGCCTTCGCTGGATGCTGGAGATGTGGCCGGCCAATGTCGGTGGAATCGCACAACTCGCCCGGGATGGTGGCGTAGTCGGAAAATAGGGTGGGCCGGTGCCCCGCAAGGCGCCGGCCACCGCTCAGTACCGGAACTCGACCAGCAGCGTGAAGGAGCGGCCGCGCGGATCCGCCACGCGCGGCTCCCAGCTGCTGCCGCCGCCGGTGTTGCTGTCATAGGCGGCCGCGAAGGGCGGGTCGGTATCGAAGAGGTTGCGAATGCCGGCCGTGAAGCGGAGAAACTCGCGCGGCTCCAGCGTCACCGAGGCATTGTAGATGGTGTAGTCGTCGGTGATGCGCACCAGATCCGGCGGGTTCACCCGGCCTGACGTCACGCCCGGCAGCAACTGGTTGCGATAGCCCTTGCGG
>JBKBXK010000054.1:0-11125 GCA_046314095.1 Thermaurantiacus sp.
GCAGCGGGTCGCCTCCGGCTTTGAATATTCCAACGGTCAGACAACATTGCGTGGCAAGGGCGAGGAACTGACAATGACGGTGGGCATGATGGCCCCCACCAACTGCACGGCGAAATCCGCCTGACACACCACCGGGAGAGCCAGCTTTGACACCCCTTGCCATTCGTTGGCCGCTGCTTGCCGGCGCGCTTGTTGTGCTGGCGTCGTGCGGGACCAAGGAGCCCGTGTCGCAGGAGCAGCTCACCTCGATCGTCTCGCCCGAGGACGAGCTGGCGATACGGGTGACACAGCCGGCGGAGCTTCCTGTCCCGACCGGCGAGCCGTTGCCGCCCGGCACAAGGATCGTCTTTGCCTGCGAGAATGGCGAGCGGGTGACGGTTGCGTGGTTTCAGCAGGAGCGGCGGGCGATCATGGCCCGGGGGGATCAGACGCTGACCATGCAGGAGGAAGAGTCGGTGCTCGGCTTCCGCTTTGCGTCTGGCCCGACGTCTGTGGAAGGCAGTGTGGACCGCTTCACGCTGCGGGACGGCCAGACGGAGACCATCTGCATCGCGGAAAGGGGCGCAACGCCCCCACGGATCGTGGACGGTGCCGTCGAGAGCGCGCCAGCGCCCGAGCCGGCAGAGGACGCGCCAGCAGCCCCTCCGGCGGGCTGACCGGAGGCCAACCCCCGGGCGCTGCGGCGGGGCGACCCGGCTGCAGGTGCAACCGATGCTGACCTATGCCGCGAGTGCGCTCCGTCCGCGCTTCACCATCAGCTTGTTGAGCGCGTTCACATAGGCGCGGGCCGAGGCCACCAGCGTGTCGTGGTGTGCGCCAACGCCCCGCACCGTCCGGCCATGTTCGGCAAGCACCACGGAAACCTCTGCCTGCGCGTCCGTGCCCGCAGTCACCGCCGACACTTCGTAAAGCTGCAGATGCGCATCCGGGTGCGGCACAAGCTGCCGGATGGCACGGAACAGGGCATCGACCGGGCCGCTGCCCTTGGTCGCCGCCGTGTGTTCCGTGCCGTCGACAAGCAGCGTCAGGATGGCCCGCTGCCCGTTGGAGCCGCAGTAGATCTCCACCTCCACGACCTGGATGCCATCGTGCCCGCGCAGCACCTCGTCGTCCACCAATGCGACAATGTCTTCGTCGAACACCTGCTTCTTGGCGTCTGCCAGCGCCTTGAAGCGCTGAAACGCATCCTGGAACTCATTGTCCGACAGCTGGTAGCCAAGCGTGCCCAGCTTGTCCTTGAAGGCGGCCCGGCCCGAATGTTTGCCGAGCACCAGCGTGGATTGCGACTGGCCAACCGATTCCGGGGTCATGATCTCGTAGGTGCTGGCATCCTTCAGCATGCCATCCTGGTGAATCCCGCTTTCATGCGCGAAGGCATTGGCGCCGACGACGGCCTTGTTCGGCTGCACGTGCATGCCCGTGACCGCCGACACCAGGCGGCTTGCGCGGGTGATCTCGGTGGTCACGATCCCGGTTTTCCAGGGCATGACGTCGTGGCGCACGCGAAGCGCCATGGCGATTTCCTCGACCGCAGCATTCCCGGCCCGCTCGCCGATGCCGTTGACGGTCGATTCCACCTGCCGGGCGCCTGCTGCGACGGCGGCCAGGGTGTTCGCAACGGCAAGCCCCAGATCGTTGTGGCAGTGGGTGGAGAAGATGACCCTGTCGGAATCGGGCACGCGCTCGCGCATCTCGCGGAACATCGCGCCATATGTCTCCGGCGTCGCATATCCGACGGTGTCGGGCAGGTTGATCGTGGTGGCTCCGGCGCGGATCGCCGCTTCGATGGCGCGGGCGAGAAACTCCGGGTCCGAGCGGGTGGCGTCCTCGGCGGACCATTCGACATCGTCGGTGAAGTTCCGCGCCAGCGTCACGCTTTCGCGGACCGCTTCCAGCACCTCTTCCGGCGATTTTCCGAGCTTCACCTTCATGTGCAGCGGCGATGTGGCGATGAAGGTGTGAATGCGCGGCCGCTTCGCGGCTTTCAGCGCTGCCGCTGCCCGCTCGATGTCGGCGCGGCCGGCTCGGGCGAGGCTTGCAACGATGGCCCGTTCGCACTGGCGCGCGACCGCCTCGACCGCCTCGAAATCGCCCTCCGAGGCAATCGCGAATCCCGCCTCGATGACATCGACTCCGAGTGCCTCGAGTTGGGCGGCGACGCGCAGCTTCTCCTCGAGGTTCATGGAGCAGCCGGGCGACTGCTCCCCATCGCGCAAGGTGGTATCGAAAACGTAGATACCGTCGTTCCGGGCGTCCTTGATCTGCTCCGCGGCGGCTGCTGTCGGGGGCTTGCCGGTTTTTCCCCCGCGGCGCGGCGGCTGCACGGGCAGCCCCACGGCATCACGCCCGGGGGCGCGTAAGTCGCAGGAACCGGAGCCTCGGAGCCATGGATGGAATATAGCAGAGCTTCTCCGCCCGCGCCTAGCCCTCAAGTTGTCAGGGCGTTGCGTTCACCCTAGGACACGCGCTTTCCAGCCCCTCCCGAAAGTCGCGCTCCCCGGTCATGTCTCTTCTCGTGATGAAATTCGGCGGCACCTCCATGGCAGGGATCGAGCGGATCCGCGCTGTTTCGGCCAAGGTTCGGGCAGCAGTCGCGGCGGGCCATGGGGTGGCTGTCGTCGTTTCCGCCATGGCGGGCGAAACCGACCGGCTCGTTGGCCTGTGCCGCGAGGCATCGCCGCTGGCCGATCCGGCGGAATATGATGTGGTGGTGTCTTCCGGCGAGCAGGTGACAAGCGGCTTGCTGGCCATCCTGCTCCAGGCCGAGGGTGTGCCCGCCCGCTCGTTCCTGGGCTGGCAGCTGCCGATCGAGACCAGCGAGGCGCATGGCAAGGCCCGCATCAGCGCCATTCCCTCCGACGGGCTGCGCGCTGCGCTTGCGCGGGGCGAGGTTGCAGTGGTGCCCGGGTTCCAGGGCCTCGCGCCCACCGGCCGGGTGACGACCCTGGGGCGGGGCGGCTCCGACACGTCTGCCGTCGCGCTTGCCGCTGCACTGGGCGCTGATCGCTGCGACATCTATACCGACGTGGAGGGGGTGTTCACGACCGATCCGAGGATCGTGCCGCGCGCCCGCAAGCTGGGCCGCATCACCTATGAGGAGATGCTGGAGCTTGCGAGCGTTGGTGCCAAGGTGCTGCAGACCCGGTCGGTCGAGCTGGCAATGAAGGAACGGGTGCGCGTGCAGGTTTTGTCCAGTTTCTCGGACGAGCCCGGCACGCTGGTGGTGGACGAGGACGAGATCGTGGAGCAGGAACTGATTGCGGGTGTCGCCTATGATCGCAACGAGGCGAAGATCACCCTTGTCGCGGTGCCGGACCGTCCGGGGGTCGTGGCCTCGATCTTCGGGCCGCTTGCGGATGCCGGGATCAATGTGGACATGATCGTCCAGACCGCGGCCGCCGATGGCAGGACCACCGATGTGACCTTCACAGTGCCGCGCATCGATCTCGCCAAGGCCGAGGCGGTGCTGGCCGATGCCGAGATTGGCCAGCAGCGCCTGGATGCCGACGCCAATGTCGTGAAGGTTTCCGTGGTGGGCGTCGGCATGAAGAGCCACGCCGGCGTTGCCGCCACCATGTTCCGCGCGCTCGCTGACCGCGGCATCAACATCCAGGCCATCACCACGTCGGAAATCAAGGTTTCGGTGCTGATCGCCGAGGAGTATCTCGAACTTGCCGTGCGTGTGCTCCACACCGCCTATGGGCTGGACGCGGACGCATGAGCGCCACGCCCTGTCTCGATCGGCTGACGGAACGGGGCCGGGCCTTTCTTGGCACCCGCCATGCCATCCTGGGCGGGGCCATGACCTGGGTTTCGGAGCGCAGGCTGGTCTCGGCAATCTCCAATGCCGGCGGCTTCGGGATCATCGCCTGCGGAGCCATGCCTCCGGAACTGCTGGCGACCGAGATCGCGGCCACCCGCGACCTGACCGACCGGCCGTTCGGGGTCAATCTCATCACCCTGCATCCCCAGCTGATGGAGCTGATCGATGTCTGTGGCGGCGCGGCGGTGAGCCATGTGGTGCTTGCCGGCGGACTGCCGCCGGCGCCGGCCATTGCCGCCATCAAGGGCCACGGCGCCAAGCTGATCGCCTTTGCGCCCAATCTCGCGGTTGCGCGCAAGCTCCTGCGCTCCGGCGCCGATGCGCTGGTGATCGAGGGGTCGGAGGCCGGCGGCCACATCGGCCCGGTGAGTCTCGCTGTTCTTGCGCAGGAGGTTCTCCCTGCGCTTCCCGATGCCATCATTTTCGCCGCCGGCGGCATCGGGCGGGGAACGGCCATTGCCGCGCTTGCGGAAATGGGTGCCTCGGGCGTGCAGTTGGGGACCCGCTTTGCCGCGAGCCGCGAGTCGATTGCCCATCCGCGCTTCAAGGCGGCATTTCGGCGGGCGCCGGCCCGTGATGCCGTGGCGTCGGTGCAGCTCGACCCGCGCCTTCCGGTGATCCCCGTGCGTGCGCTCAGGAATGCAGGCACGGACGCGTTCATGCAGAAGCAGCGGGAGGTGCTGGCCCGGCTCGACCGCGGCGAGGTTGCCCTTGCCGACGCCCAGCTCGAGATCGAGCATTACTGGGCCGGCGCGCTGCGCCGGGCCGTCATCGAGGGCGATGTGGAGAGCGGTTCGCTGATGGCTGGACAGTCGGTTGGGATGGTGAGCGCCGAGGAGAGCGTGGCCGAGGTGATCGACAGCCTGGTCGGGGAAGCCGAGGCCGCACTTGCGGGTCGTCGTGGCAGCGCGGCCGCCTGAAATGCCGCAGGGCAACGGACGCAGCATCCTGCGGCGGCTGCACGATGTGATGGCGTCGCGCAGCCCGGCGCAGTCCAAGCTTGACGAGGTTGTGGCCATCATTGCCGAGGAGATGGGCTCGGAGGTGGCCTCCATCTACCTGGGCCGCAACGGCGTGCTGGAACTTTTCGCGACACGGGGCCTGAAGCCGGAAGCCGTGCACGTGACCCGGCTGGCCCTGGGAGAAGGGCTGGTCGGCACGATCGCGGCAACCCGCACGCCACTCAACCTCGATGAGGCGAGCGCCCACCCGAACTTCGCCTATCGTCCGGAGACGGGCGAGGAACGATATCACAGCTTTGCCGGCGTCCCGATCGTGCGCCGCGAGGCTGCGATCGGCGTGCTTGCCGTGCAGCATGTGCAGCCGCGCGCCTATGACGAGGTGGAAATCGAGGCGATGCAGACGGTTGCCATGGTGCTGGCAGAGCTGATTGCGGCAGCCGGTCTCGTCGACGAGGAGGCGGCCGAGGCCCGCAGCCGCCCGCAGGGCGCGCTCCGGCTTCTTGGACTTCGGCTGGTCGACGGGCTTGGCCGCGGCCGCGCCGTCTTTCACCAGCCACGGGTCGCCATCACCCGCACGGTGGCCGAAGACATGGCTGTGGAGCGCCAGCGGCTGACCGACGCCTTCCGGACGCTGCGCGCGCAGGTTGACCAGATGCTGTCGCGCGCCGAGTTCGCCGGCCCGGGCGACCATGACGAGATCCTGGAAAGCTACCGGATGTTCGCGCTCGACGAGGGCTGGGCGCGCCGGATCCATGAGGCGATCGACGGAGGGCTCACAGCCGAGGCGGCGATCGATTCCGTCGCCCAGGCCAATCGCATGCGGCTTGCCGCCTCGCCGGACCCCTATCTGCGGGAGCGGCTGATCGATCTCGAGGATCTCTCCAACCGGCTGGTGCGGATCGTTTCCGGGCAGATGGGCACGGCCGCCGAGCGCGGCCTCGCCGAGCCTTCGATCCTGGTCGCACGCAACCTCGGACCGGCCGAGCTTCTTGAATATGATCGCGCGTTCCTTGCCGGTGTTGCGCTGGAGGAAGGCTCACTGACAGCGCATGTGACCATTCTGGCGCGCGCCATGGGCATACCGATGCTCGGCCGCCTGGCAGGGCTCCGCAAGAAGGTGGCAGAAGGCGATCTGCTCCTTCTCGATGGGCTTGCCGGCGCACTCTATGCGCGGCCGACGGTTCCGGTTGTCCGCAGCTTTGATGCGCAGATAGCCCTTCGCGCCAAGCGCCAGGCGGACTATGCGCGGCTCCGCGATCTCCCTGCCGAGACACGCGACGGGTTCCGCATCCAGCTGATGATGAACGCCGGCCTGCGGACGGACCTTGCCGCCCTGGAGCTCACCAACGCCGATGGTGTGGGCCTCTTCCGCACCGAGTTCCAGTTCCTGGTCTCTGCCACACTGCCGAGGCGCGAGCGCCAGATCGCCCTCTACCGCGACGTGCTGGAGGCGGCGGACGGCAAGCCGGTGGTCTTTCGCACGGTGGACATCGGCGGCGACAAGTCGGTTCCCTATGTCGATGCGCGCACGGTGCGCGAGGAGAATCCGGCGATGGGCTGGCGGGCGCTGCGCCTTGCGCTGGAGCGGCGCGGGCTTCTTGGCGTGCAGGCCCGCGCGCTGCTCGAGGCCGCGGCCGGCGGTCGGCTCTCGCTGATGTTTCCCATGGTCTCGGAACCGTGGGAGCTGCAGGCTGCCCGGGCGATCGTGGAGGAAGCGCGCGCGGCCCTCGCGGCGCGGCGGCGCCCGCAGGCCGAGACGGTCAGCTATGGCGTGATGCTTGAGGTTCCAGTCCTTGCCGAGGTGCTGGACGAGGTGCTGCCGCATGTCGATTTCGTCTCGATCGGCACCAATGATCTCACCCAGTTCCTGTTGGCGGCCGACCGGGGCAATCCAAAGCTTGCCACCCGTTACGACTGGCTCGGCCGCGGGCTGCTGCGGTATCTGGCCCGGGTGGTGGATTGCTGCGCTGCGGCCGGCGTTCCGGTGACGGTCTGCGGCGAGATGGGAGGCCGGCCGCTGGAGGCGCTTGCGCTTCTGGGCCTCGGCATCGAGCGGCTCTCGATCACGCCGGCTGCGATCGGGCCTGTGAAGGCCATGGTGCGCTCCACCACCTTGCAGCCGTTGCGGACGGCGATGCGCAACTGGCTGGACACGCCGGGCGCCGATATTCGCGGCCTGCTCGCCAGTGCGGCGGAGGCGCAGGGCATCCTGATCGACTGACCGGCCCCCATCTGTCTGGCCCTGATTGACCGGCCCTGATTGACCAGCCTTGACTGTCTGGGCGGCATGGCTAGGCTAGGGTTATCAGGCCACCCCGCAACGGGTGGCCCTTTTCATGCCCGGATACGGCCCTCGAGAGAGAATGACTCATGGCAACCAAGCCACGCCCCCAACAGCCCGCACCATTGATGCCGCACGCGACCGCGACCTGGCTGGTCGACAACAGCGCGCTCACATTCCTCCAGATCGCCGATTTCTGCCAGATTCACCCGCTGGAGGTGCAGGCCATCGCCGACGAGACGGCGGCCACGACACTGACGCCGCGCGATCCCGTGCGAGCCGGCGAGCTTGCGCAGGAGGAGATCGACAAGGGCCAGGCGGACCCGTCGTACCGGTTGCAGATCACGCGCGGCCCAGCGCAGATCCGGCGGACGACCGGCCCGCGCTACACGCCGCTTGCCAAGCGGCAGGACAAGCCGGACGGTATCGCGTGGATCATCAAGAACCATCCGGAGGTGACGGACGGGCAGATATCGAAGCTGATCGGCACGACCAAGACGACCATTGCCGCCATCCGCAATCGCGACCACTGGAATATCGCCAATATCGTGCCGAAGGATCCGGTGACGCTCGGCCTCTGTTCGCAGCGAGAGCTGGATGCGCTGGTCGCGCTTGCCGCGCGCCGGGCTGGTATCGAGCCGGAGCAGGACACGCGGCTGGAGACAGACCGGGAGTTGATCCGCGAACAGTTGCGCGCGGAGCGCGATGCGCTGGCGACCGCCGAGACCGAGGCAGCCGAGGCCGCACCCGAGCTGGATGCGGAGAGCCTCTTCCGCCCGAAGGACAGTTGAGCCGGGCGTGACGCGGCACGCCGCACCGGATCCGCTGGAGCGGCGTGGCCTCATCTACCCGCACGGCAACCGCCGGCCAGGCCCGGGCGAGCTCGTGGAGGTCGCGTCCGGCATCCTCTGGCTCTCCATGCCGCTGCCGTTCAGCCTCGATCACATCAACCTCTGGGTGCTTGACGGCGGCGATCACTGGGCGGTCGTCGACACCGGGGTGGCAACGCCCCAGGTGAAGGAGCATTGGCGGGCACTCTTCGCCGGGCCGCTGGCTGGAAAGCCCGTCGGCCGGGTGATCGTGACGCACTATCATCCCGATCATATCGGGCTGGCGGGCTGGCTGGCACGCAAGTGGAAGGTGGTGCCGGAGGTCACCCGTGCCGAGTTCTTCCTCGCCCGTATCCTGACCCTCGATGTCGGTGACCATCCCCCCGAGGAGGTCATCGCCTTCTATGCCCGCCACGGCTGGCCGGAAGACATGCTGCGCGATCTGCGCTGCGCATCCTGGGGCGGCTTTGCGCGGGGGGTTCACCCGCTTCCGCAGGGCTACAGACGGCTGCGCGAGGGCGACCGGCTGCGGATCGGCGCGCGGCAGTGGGATATCGTGGTCGGCTCGGGCCATAGCCCGGAACATGCCTGTCTCTGGTGCCCGGATGAGGCAATCCTGATCTCGGGCGACCAAGTGCTGCCGCGGATCACCTCGAACGTTTCGGTCTATCCGACCGAGCCGGAGGCCGACCCGCTCGGCGACTGGCTGGACAGTATCGATCACCTGCGTGCCCTTGCGCCGCATGCGCTGGTGCTTCCGGCACACAATGAGCCGTTCATCGGCCTCCATGCCCGGCTCGACCAGCTGGCAACGGATCATGGCCGCAAGCTCGATGCCCTGCGCGCTGCGGCTGCCGGGAAGCCGCTCACGGCCTGGGACAGTTTCTCCACCCTGTTCGGCCGCGCGATCGGCGAAGGTGAACGGCAGATGGCAACCGGCGAGGCGCTGGCCCACCTGCACTGGCTCGCACGGCGAGGCGAACTGGTTGCCGAGATGGACGGCGGCGTGGTGCGGTTTCGCCCGGCGGGGATTTTGCAACGCTGCGGCGCCGCGCCCCCTTGATTCCCTGGGGAAGCTGCCCCAACTTCGTTCCGCGAGCTTGGCGATGTCCCCCTTTCGCCGCTCGTGTGGGTGCTGCCCGCTGAAGCCATGCTTCCGGTGGCATCCCCTCCCTGAACCCTGGCCGCTGCGCTTGCGCAGCGGCCTTTTTTTGGCTGATGTGGTGCGAGGGGCAGGGTGAGGCGGCGCGACTGCTGCCGGCCTATCCCCCCGTTACGAAACAGGGCCGGCCGGCTGCCGAGAGCCGGGCGCAGAGATCCCGCGCGGCCGAGCGATCGGCAAATGGCCCCACCTGCAGGCGTACCAGCCCGCCGCGCGTCGCGAACAGCGGCCGTGCGCCGTCGAGCAATTGGCCTGCCTGCGAGATGAGGGTCGCCCAGGCAGTGCGTGCAGCGGATTCGTTCTGAAAGGCGCCAAGCTGCACCCGCCAGCCGTCCCCCGCCACCGGCTCATCTCCGGAGCCCGGTTCGGTTGGAGCGGACGCAACCTCGGTTTCGGCAAGCGCGGGCGAAGGCTCGCCCTGGGGCCCCGCGGCGCCTGGTGGCGTCGGCTGCACCACGATCCGCGACTGCGCAGGTGGCGGTGTGGCCGCTGCAACGGCCACAGGCCTGCCGCCGATCAGGTCGGAGGGAACCGGCTCCCCCGCGGCGAGCGCGGCGGCCACCGCCTCGCCCCGCGAGCGCGTATCGGATGTCATCAAGGTCGCCATGCGGGCGGCCTGCTGGTTCGCCTGGGTCAGACCGCCCTCGCGCGCACGCAGCATATAGGCATAACCAAGCGTCTGATTCCGCGGCGCGCCATCGCCGTTGAAAATGGCAACCCCAAGCACGAACGAGGCGCGGGGATCCCCCTGGTCCGCGGCGCGCCGGAGGTGCGGGAGCGCCTCGGCACGACGCCCATCCTGCCACAGCGAAATACCGAGATTTGCAGTCGCCGCGACATGGCCCTTGTCGGCGGCGCGACGATAATAGTCCTGCGCGGTGGCGCGGTTCTGGGGAACCCCGCGGCCCAGATTATGTGCCTGGCCCATATTGAACAAGGCGTCCGGATCGCCTCTGGAGGCCGGCCCGGCCCATTCGGCGACCGCACCGGGCCAGTCTCCGGCGCGCCACTTTGCGACTCCCGCCGCGACGGTGGCGGCTGCCGGCGCTGCAACCAGGATTGCAAGCGCGACGCATGTGGCCCGGATCATGCGAGCCTTCCTAGCAGAGACATGGCGGGTGAAAAGTTAACAGAATCGCAAAAAACCGCAGGGCCGACTCTGTTCATCGCGTCTGTGCCGATGGCTCGGCCACCAGGACCTCACCACCCTTCACAAGCATCCGCACCATGCCCTGCACCGGCAGGTCGTCGAACGGCGTGTTGCCGGACAGGCCGGGCATCGAGTCCGAGGAAATCCGCCACGGCGCATCCGGGCTGAACAGCAGGAGATCGGCCGGGCTGCCGGGGGCGAGACGGCCGCCCGGGAGCCCGAACCTCCGCGCTGGTGCAAGCGACAGGCGGTGGAACAGCGAGGGCAGGTCCATTTCGCCTGCGTGGACGAGTGACAAGGCTAGGGGAAGGAGGGTTGCCTGACCGGCCGCTCCAGGCGCCGCATCGGCAAAGGGGAGGCGTTTCTCTTCGGCGGTTCGCGGGTCGTGCCGGGAGGCGAGGATGTCGATTGTGCCGTCGGCAAGCCCGGCGCGGATCGCCAGCCGGTCCGCTTCGGAGCGCAGCGGCGGCGACAGGCGTGCGAAGCTGCGCCAGCCGACGAGCGCGGTATCGGAAAGAAGCGCATAGGCCGGCGCCGTCGCTGCCGTCACGTCTTGCCCGGCGGCCTTCGCCGCGCGCACCAGCGCCACACCCTCCGCGGTGCTGACGCAGGCGATGTGGAGTGCTGCGCCGGCCTCCCGCGCCAGCCGCAGATCCCGGGCAATCTGCAGCGTTTCGGCGGCCGCCGGGGCGGCCGAGAGGCCAAGGCGGGTCGCGATCTCGCCTTCGGTGGCAACGGTGCCGGCGGCGAGATGCGGGTCTTCCCCGTGCGTCACCACCACCAGCCCGAGCCCCGCAGCATAGCGCATCAGACGCAGCATCACCGCTGCATCGGCGACCGCTGCGCGCCCGGTTGCGACACCTGCGGCGCCGGCATCCCGCAACAGGGCCAGCTCGGCCAGCGCCTTGCCGGCGAGA
>JBKBXK010000055.1:0-10904 GCA_046314095.1 Thermaurantiacus sp.
CAGGAGGGCAGGGGCGATTTCCTCCTTGAATCGGTCGAGGGCGGGCGGGTTCGTGGCCGCTACTCCTTCCTCGGCCTCGCACCCGATCGCCTGCTCGAGGTGCGGGGAACAGCCTGCCGCCGCGGCACGCCCGGCCCTTCCGGCATCGCCTGGGAACCGCTGGCGCTTGCGCCGCTTGACGCCATCCGCGCCGAGCGGGCCGCAATCGCGCTCGATGTGCCCCCCGGTGTTCCGGCGTCCCTGCCGCTCCTGGTTGGCCATTTCGGGTACGGCAGCGTGCGGCTGGTCGAGCGTCTGCCCGAACCGCGCGCCGACCCGCTCGATCTCCCCGACATGCTGTTCGTTCGGCCCACGCTCGTCCTCGTGTTCGACCGGCTGACCGACGATCTTTTCCTCGTCGCCCCCGATTTCGCGGGCGTGGGCGAGGCCGAGGTCACAGACCGGCTGGAAGCCGCCGCGGCCCGTCTCGCGCAGCCGGCGCCCACGCCACCGCCTCCACGCCCGGCCACCCATCCCTGCGAACCCGAAGCCGTGGTTCCGGCGGCAGACTATCTGGCCATGGTCGCGCGCGCGCGGGACTATATCGGCGCCGGAGACATCTTCCAGGTGGTGCTCGCCCAGCGCTTCACCGCCCCCTTCACGCCTCCCCCGTTCCAGCTCTATCGCGCGCTTCGCCGCATCAACCCGTCGCCCTTCCTCTACCATCTCGATCTTCCCGGCCACGCGGTCGTCGGCTCGTCCCCCGAAATCCTGGTGCGGGTGCGCGATGGCGAGGTCATTGTCCGCCCCATCGCCGGCACGCGCCCGCGTGGCGCCACCGAGGCGGAAGACCAGGCGCTTGCGGCAGGCCTTCTGGCCGATCCCAAGGAACGCGCCGAACATCTGATGCTGCTCGATCTCGGCCGCAACGATGTCGGCCGTGTGGCCGCGGGCGGGACGGTCGCCGTTGCCGAGGCCTTCACGATCGAGCGCTACAGCCATGTGATGCACATCGTCTCCAGCGTCACTGGGCGTCTTGCCCCGGGGCGGGATGCGCTCGATGCGCTGTTCGCCGGCTTTCCGGCCGGCACCGTGTCGGGTGCACCCAAGGTCCGCGCAATGGAAATCATCGCCGAGCTCGAGCCCGAGGCGCGCGGCATCTATGCCGGCGGGGTCGGCTATTTCGCCCCGGATGGCGCGATGGACAGCTGCATCGTCCTTCGCACCGCAGTGGTGAAGGATGGCGTCATGCACGTGACCGCGGGCGCGGGCATCGTCGCCGATTCGGTGCCCGAGGCCGAGCTCGCCGAATGCCGCGCCAAGGCCGGCGCACTCTTTGCTGCCGCGCGTGCTGCCACCGGGGCCGCCGCCATGCCCGGCTTCGGCCAGTGAGCGCGCCTCCGCACCAACCCCCGGAGCAGGCCTTGATCCAGCGGCGAACCTTCCTGGCCGGCGCGGTCGCAGCTCCCACGGCAGCGGCGGCCCGTCCTGCCGCTGCCGGGCCGCGGCGGCGCTTCGATGCCGCCGGGCGGCTGCGCGATCTGGAAACCGGGCACGCGCGGCTGGGCGTCTGCCTGCTCGATACCCACACCCTCGAACAGACCGGCAACCGCCTTGACGAGCATTTCGCCCTCTGCTCGACGTTCAAGCTGGCGATGGCGGGGGCGTGCCTGCGCGAAGCCGACGCCGGGCGGCTCAAGCTGTCCGAGCGCCTCGCCTACTCCCAATCCGATCTTCTTGACTGGGCGCCCGTAACGCGCACGCATCTGCCTCGCGGAGAGATGACGATCGAGGCCTTGGCGCAGGCCGCGCAGCAGCTGAGCGACGGCACGGCGGCCAATCTGTTGGTGCGGCGGCTGGGTGGGCCCGCCGGTGTGACTGCGAAGTTCCGCGAGATGGGTGATCCGGTGACGCGGCTGGATCGCTACGAGCCCATGTTGGGCATGGTCCTCTCCGCTGACCTGCGCGACACGACCACGCCCGCCGCCATGGCGCAGCTTGTCCGGCGGCTGACGACAGGCGACCTGCTGGCGCCCGATACGCGGCAGAAGCTGCTCCAGTGGATGATCGACACGGGAACGGGCGCGAAGCGGATCCGCGCCGGCCTGCCCGCCGGTTGGCGGGCCGGCAACAAGACGGGAACCGGCCGCGATGCCGGCATCACGAACAAGTGCAACGATCTCGCGATCGTCTTTCCGCCCGGCCGCGCCGCAATCGTCGTTGCTGCCTATTACGATAGCGGCGAATATACGGATCGCGTGGAGGATCGGCACCAGGCCGTGCTGGCCGAGGTCGGCCGGATCGCGGCCGCATGGGCCGTTGCCTGAGCCACCACCCCTGCCGTCGGGCAACAGCATCGGGTTGCGCCGCGGCCGCGCCGGCCCTAGATGAGCGGGCTGCCAGGCGGGCGTTGCGCCCGCGCTTCCTGACGTTTCGAGTTCGCGCCGATGATGACTTTCTTCCTCGTGATCCACACCCTCCTCGCCGTCGCGCTGGTGACGGTCATTCTGATGCAGCGGTCGGAGGGCGGCGGCCTCACCGGCGGCTCGCCTGGCGGCCTTGTCTCGGCCCGCGGTGCCGGTGACATCCTCACCCGCAGCACCGCCATCCTGGCAACGCTGTTCCTCATCTCCTCGCTCGGCCTTGCGCTGATGGCTGCCAACCGCTCGGCGCCGCGCACCATCGATACCACGCTGGCGCGCCCGGCGGATCCGGCGGAAACGCCGCCGGTCGGCCCGCTTGCGCTTCCGGTGCCGGCAACCCCTGCCGAGCCGGCCCCCCCGCCGACGGACTCCGTCCCGATCGCCAACTGATCCGCCCCTGCTGGCATTCCGCGCCAGCGATAAGCGACAAGGGCTGGCACACCCGCGCCAGCAATCTGTGGACAAGTCCACGGGCCCGGTGACAGGCCCGGCCGCTCTGTCTATCCCATGATTCCCATGGCGCGGTTCATTTTCATCACCGGCGGCGTGGTCTCATCGCTTGGCAAGGGCCTGATGGCGGCAGCGCTCGGGGCGCTCCTCCAGGCGCGCGGCTATCGCGTGCGAATCCGCAAGTTCGATCCCTATCTGAACGTCGACCCCGGCACCATGAGCCCCTACCAGCACGGCGAGGTCTATGTGACCGACGATGGCGCCGAGACCGATCTCGATCTCGGCCATTACGAGCGCTTCACCGGCGTTCCGGCCCGCCAGTCCGACAATGTGACGGCCGGGCGCATCTACCAGACGATCATCTCCCGCGAACGGCGCGGCGACTATCTGGGCGCAACCGTGCAGGTCATCCCGCATGTGACGGACGCCATCAAGTCCTTCGCAACCGCCGAGACCGACGACCTCGATTTCGTCCTCTGCGAGATTGGCGGCACGGTCGGAGACATCGAATCGCTCCCTTTCATCGAGGCTGTCCGCCAGCTCCGGAACGATCTCGGCCGCGGCATGAGCGTCTCCATCCATGTCACGCTGGTGCCGTTCATTGCGGCTGCTGGCGAGCTCAAGACCAAGCCGACCCAGCACAGCGTGCGCGAGCTTGCCTCGCTCGGCGTCCAGCCCGACATCATCGTCTGCCGTTCGGAGCGGCCGCTGCCCGAAGGCGAACGGGCCAAGATCGCGCTCTTCTGCAACGTGCCGAAAGAGGCCGTGATCCCCGCGCTCGATGCCTCCTCCATCTACGCGGTGCCGCTGCAATATCATGCCGAGGGGCTGGACGCGCAGGTGATCCACGCCTTCGGCCTTCCGCCCGGCCGGGAGCCCGACCTTGGCCGCTGGACGGAAATCGTCGATCGGCTGCGCAACCCGGAAGGATCCGTCACGATCGGCGTGGTCGGCAAATATGTCGGCCTGCCCGATGCCTACAAGTCGCTGAACGAGGCCCTGATGCATGGCGGCATCGCCAATCGGGTGAAAGTGGATGTGCGCTGGATCGATGCCGAGCTGTTCGAGGCCGACGAGGCGGCGATCGTCGCCGGCCTCGAATCCTTGCACGCGATTCTCGTTCCGGGTGCGTTCGGAGAGCGCGGCGCGGAGGGAAAGATCGCCGCCATCCGCTTCGCCCGCGAACGCGGCGTGCCCTATTTCGGCATCTGCTTCGGCATGCAGATGGCCTGCGTGGAGGCGGCGCGGAATCTCGCCGGGCTGGGCCAGGCCTCCTCCACCGAGTTCGGTGCCACTGCCGAGCCGGTGGTGGGAATGATCCACGAGTGGATGTCGGCCGAAGGCCTGCAGCAGCGCGAACAGGGCGGGGATCTCGGCGGCACCATGCGGCTTGGCGCCTATCCGGCCGTGCTGGCCGGCAACAGCCACGCGGCCGCCATCTACGGCGCCACCGAGATTTCCGAGCGGCACCGCCACCGCTACGAGGTCAACACCGCCTATCGCGAGCGGCTGGAGGCAACCGGCCTCGTCTTTTCCGGAATGTCGCCCGACGGCCGCCTTCCCGAGGTGGTGGAGCGGCCGGAACATCCCTGGTTCGTCGGCGTGCAATACCACCCGGAGCTGAAGTCCAAGCCGTTCGAGCCGCATCCGCTGTTCGCAAGCTTCATCGAGGCGGCGGTCCGCCACAGCCGGCTCGTCTGAGACAAGGAAAAAGCGCCCGGGGTTGGCCCCGGGCGCTCCGACGTGACGATCTCTCAACCATCTTCCGGCGCTTGCGCCGGAAACGTCCAACTCCGGCCCGGCACGCGCCGGAGCCGACCCCTTCCGATCCCCGGAACCCTGGCGCCGCTGAACTGCGCTTCTGCCGAGGCGTGCTGGATACCGGTTCCCGCACCGACTGTCATCGAAATGGAACATTCGGAATGAGGTTTCAGGCAGCGCTGTTGCATTGCTGCCACGCCTGCCGGGCCCGGTTGCCGCACGCCGCGCCGCCGGCTAGGCCGCTCGCCCATGCGCCTCTCCCGCCATTTCCTCCCCACCTCTCGCGAAACCCCGGCCGGCGCCGAGATCGTCTCCCACCAGCTGATGCTGCGTGCCGGCCTGATCCGGCAGACGGCGGCGGGCATCTATGCCTGGCTGCCGCTCGGCCACCGCGTGCTCACCCGGATTGCCGATATCGTGCGCGCCGAGCAGGAGAGGGCCGGCGCCATCGAGATGCTGATGCCCACCATCCAGCCCGCGGACCTGTGGCGCCAGTCCGGCCGCTACGATGCCTATGGGCCCGAGATGCTGCGCTTTGCCGACCGGCACGGGCGCGAGATGCTCTACGGCCCCACCAACGAGGAGATGCTCACCGCCATCTTCCGCGACTGCACTTCCAGCTACCGGGATCTGCCGCGCACCCTCTATCACATCCAGTGGAAGTTCCGGGATGAGATCCGCCCCCGCTTCGGGGTGATGCGCGGGCGCGAGTTCCTGATGAAGGACGCCTACAGCTTCGATCTGGATCTTGAAGGCGGCAAAGCCAGTTACGATGCACAGTTCACAGCCTATCTCAAGACGTTCTCGGCGCTCGGCCTGAAGGCCGTGCCCGTCCGCGCCCCCTCCGGCCCGATCGGCGGCGATCTCAGCCACGAGTTCCACATCATCGCTGACACAGGCGAAAGCGAGATCTTCTACGACGCTGCGCTCGACGATGTGGACCTCGCCAGCCCCGATGCGCCCGCCCGGCTGCGCAGCCTCTACGCAATGGAGGCAGAGGAGCATCAGAAGGTCGCCGACTGTCCGGTGCCTGCCGAGCGCCTCGCCAGCCGGCGCGGCATCGAAGTCGGCCACATCTTCTTCTTCGGCACCAAATATTCCGAAGCCATGGGCCTCAGTGTGCAGGGCAAGGACGGCGCGCCCGTCACCCCGCTGATGGGCAGCTACGGCATTGGCGTCTCGCGCCTCGTGGGCGCCATCATCGAGGCAAGCCACGATGCAGCCGGCATCGTCTGGCCAGACAGTGTTGCGCCGTACGACATCGCGCTTGTGGATCTGCGCCCGGACGACCCGGACTGCGCGGCCGCCGTTGCCGATCTCGGCGCCCGGCTGGAGGCTGCCGGCAGGTCGGTGCTCCACGATGATCGGGATGCGCGGCCCGGCGAGAAGTTCGCAACCATGGACCTGATCGGCATCCCCTGGCAGCTGATCGTCGGCCCCAAGGGCCTCGCCGCCGGCACCGTCGAGCTGAAACGGCGCGCCACGGGCGAACGTCACGCGCTCTCGCCCGAATCGGCGCTCGCCCGGCTCACCAGCGGTTCATGAGCCGCCTGCCAGCCCCGCGCACGTGATCACCGCCTACGAGCGCTTCGTCGCCGGCCGCTACCTGCTGCCGGGCAAGTCGGAGCGTTTCATCTTCCTCGTTGCCTCCATCTCGCTGGTTGCAGTCGCGCTCGGCGTTGCCGCCCTCATCGCCGTCATGAGCGTGATGAACGGCTTTCGAGCCGAGCTGTTCGATCGCATCCAGGGCCTCAATGGCCACGCCGTCATCCAGGGCTATGGCGGCCGGCTGCAGAACTGGGAGGAGATAACGGCGCAGGTCGAGGCCACGCCCGGGGTCACCACGGTCACGCCGCTCATCGAACAGCCGCTGATGGCGTCGGCCACCAATCGCGTGGAGGCCGCGCTGGTGCGCGGGATGCGGGTGGAAGACATCCGCCGCACCTCGGTCATCGCCGACAATGTGCTGGCCGGCTCGCTCGACAATCTCGCCGACGATCGCACCGTGGTTGCGGTCGCTGCCCGGCTTGCCGAAAATCTGGGCCTGCGCGTCGGAGACAGCCTGTCGCTCATCTCGCCGCAGGGCGAGGTCACGCCGTTCGGAACCGTGCCGCGCATCGTTTCCTACACGGTGGGCGCCATCTTCGAGATCGGCATCTTCGACTATGATCGCGCTTTCGTCGTCATGCCCATGCCCCAGGCGCAGACCCTCCTGATGATGGAGGGCGAGGTCGGCATGCTCGAGGTCAAGACGGTCGATCCCGACCGCTCGCGCGAGATCATGGCCCCGCTCGTCCCGCTGCTGGAAGGGCAGGCCCTCATTCTCGACTGGCGGCAGATGAACGCCGCCCTGTTTGAAGCGCTGGTGGTCGAGCGCACCGTGATGTTCTGGGTCCTGTCCATCATCATCCTGGTCGCCGTCTTCAACATCCTCTCCTCGCTCATCATGCTGGTCCGCTCGAAAACGCGCGACATCGCGATCCTGCGCACGATGGGCGCCTCGCGGGCCTCGATGATGCGCGTGTTCATGACGCTTGGCACCGCCATCGGGGCGCTCGGGGTCGGCCTCGGGCTCGCCATCGGCTTTCTCGTGCTGCAATACCGGCAGGGGATCGTGATGGGCGTGTCCCGCGCGACCGGCGCAGACCTCTGGGATCCGTCGATCCGCTACCTGACCGAGCTTCCCGCCAAGACCGATCCGGTGGAAGTCGCCGGCATCGTCGCGCTCGCGCTTGTCCTCTCCTTCCTTGCCACCCTCTATCCGGCGTGGAAGGCGGCCTCGACCGATCCGGTCACGGTGCTGCGCTATGAATAGGCCCGAGGCCCTGCGCCCGGCGGCCGCGAACAACCGGCCGGCGCTGGCCATCCGCGGGCTCACGCGCAGCTTCGTCCAGGGCGGGGAGACGATCCACGTGCTGCGCGGCGTCGATCTCGTGCTCGCCCGCGGCGAGATTGTGGCGCTGCTCGGCCCGTCCGGCGCCGGCAAGTCCACGCTTCTCCAGGCGGCCGGGCTGCTGGAAGGCGGCTATGGCGGCACCATCGCCATCGACGGCACGGCCTGCGAAGCTCTCGACGATCGCGGCCGCACTGCCATGCGACGCGACAGGCTCGGCTTCGTCTACCAGTTCCATCATCTTCTGCCCGATTTCACCGCGCGCGAAAATGTCGTGCTTCCGCAGCTTGTTGCCGGCCGTCCGCGCACCGAGGCAGAGGCCCGCGCCGACGCCGTCCTCGGCAGCCTCGGTCTCGCCGCGCGCCTCACCCACACGCCCGCGCAGCTTTCCGGTGGCGAGCAGCAGCGGGTCGCGGTCGCACGTGCGCTCGCCAACCGGCCCGTGCTGGTGCTGGCCGACGAGCCGACCGGCAATCTCGACGAGGGCACTGCCACCAAGGTGCTCGAGGCCTTTCTCGCCCTCGTGCGCGGCGAAGGCGCCGCGGCTCTCGTTGCCACCCACAATCGCGCGCTTGCCGAACGGATGGACCGTGTCGTCCGCCTTCACGAGGGCCATCTCGAATAGAGGCGCCTGCGAACCGGCAAGGAATTCTCCGGCGAGGTGACTTCCAAACATTTCGGTAATGATATTACATGACTTGGATGGTTCCGACAAAAGCGCATCCGTTTCTTTCCACCCTCTTGTGACCGCCCGGCACTTCGAGGACACTCCAACCCAGGGGCCGGTGAGTCGGAGAAATCGATGACAGGCAAGGTCCCTGCCGGGTCCGCGGAAAGTGCCGGTGCCGAACGGCGCCTCACGCTCGATATGCGGCTTCCGAGCCCGACAGCGCCGGGCGAGAAAGTCTCGGTGCATGTCGTTGTCGAGGATGTCGGGGAGGCCGATTCCCGCGCGCCGCAGCTCTACGCAGCCGAGCTGACCGATATCGAGATCGGCGCGGATGGCGTGTTTGGTATCGAGTTGGCAATCCCTGCCAGCGCCGATGTGGAACAGGCAATGGCGCCCGCGATCCGCGTACATGTCGATCGGGGGCAGACGGGAACGCTGACGGAGGGCGATTTCATCAACCCGGCCATCGTGCCGCTGCCCGACGCAACAGACGCGCATTGTGACGTCCCGCTCGTAGAGGTGGGCTGAACAACTGGGAGACCCGGGCCAGTGAAGGCCCGACAGGAGGGAAGAGACCATGGCAAGAAAGGCAGGATCCGCCGGAAAGGCGGCCGAAGGCGCAGTGCGCGCAAGGGGGAAATCGCCGGCGAAACCCCGCACAGCCGGCAAGGCGAACCCGAAAGAGGAATATGCCGAGCTGCAGACTTCAGACGATATCCGCGCCGGCTATCTGACCGGCCCCGGTGTCGATCATCTGCCCGTCCAATACAGCGTGATCGAAGGCCGCGCGATCTTCGACAGCTGCATCGACATGGGCCCCGTCGAAACCGTGGAGGCCGAAGCGGCCGCGCTGCGCGACGCCCATGCCGAGGCGCTTGCAAGCCCGCTCCACGCCGACGAGCCCGCAGACCCGGGCGAGCAGGAGCTGGTGCTCGCCGGGGTCGGCCTGCCGACCACGTCCGCCTTCCTCTGGCCCAACTGTGTTGTGCCGTTCACCATCCACTCCAGCCTGCAGAACCAGGGCCGCGTGAACCAGGCGATCGCGCATCTGAACGAGCGGTCGCCGGTGCGCCTCATCGCGCGCACCAACCAGTCCAACTATGTCGAGTTCATCGGCGCCAACGGGAACTCCTCGCCGGTTGGAATGCGCGGCGGCAGGCAGAACATCCGCCTCACGGCCAACGCGCCGGTGGGCACTGTGGTCCACGAAATCCTGCACGCCATCGGCATCTACCATGAACAGTCCCGCTCCGATCGGGACAGTTTCATCGACATCCGCTGGCAGAATATCGAGCCGGACGCCCGGCACAACTTCCAGACGGTGCCCGGATCGGTTGACTATTTCGATTATGACTATGGCTCGATCATGCATTATCCGCGCCGGGCCTTCTCGTCGAACAACCAGGATACCATCATCCCCCGCCAGGCCGGCGTCACCATCGGCCAGCGCGACGGCCTTTCGTGGACCGATCGGCAGACCATCGCCAAGCTCTACGAGCGCTTCTTCACCAAGGGCTATTCCGGCGTCTGGCGCGCGGGTTCCGGCCGCTACGGCATGTGGATCAACGCCACGTGGGACAGTTTCCGGGCGAAGTGGCAGGAATGGAGCGCGTCGGGCCTGCGGCTGGTCGATGTCCACACCCGTCGCGTCGGCAACGAGAACCGCTATTCCGGCGTGTTCCTGCCCGGCAGCGGCGGTCATGGTCTCTGGTCCAATGTGTCGTGGGAAAATTTCCGCGCCAAGCACCAGGAATGGACGCAACAGGGCCTGCGATGCGTCAGCATCCATGCCCATGCGCAGGGCAACCAGCTCCGCTGGTCGGGGGCGTTCCTGCCCGGCTCCGGCGCCTGGGGCCTCTGGGTCAACGCCAGCTGGGACAGTTTTCGCGCCAAGTGGCAGGAATGGAGCGGCCAGGGCCTGCGGCTCATCGATCTCCACGTCCACAAGGTGAACGGCACCACCCGCTACTCGGGCGTGTTCGCGGCCGGCACCGGCGGGCACGGCCTCTGGGCCAATGTCACCTGGGACAGTTTCGTCGCCAAGTGGCGCGAATGGTCCAACCAGGGGCTGCGCCTCGTCGATCTCGCGATCCATCGCGACGGCAGCCAGAACCGCTACTCGGGCGTGTTCCGGCAGGGCACAGGCGGCCACTATCTCTGGGCGAACATGACGTGGGAGGGGTTCCGGGCAAAATGGGAAGAGCTGGCCGAGCAGGGGCTCCGGCTCGTCGACTATGATTTCCCGGCTGCGGAGGCCGGCGGCGTGCAGGGCGATCCGGATTCGCTCTTCGAGGCCGAGGATCCGCTCCTCGATCTGGGGCTGGAGATGGACGGCTTCGGTGGCATCTTCGGCGAGAGCGAGGCGCCTGCGCGCCCGGCCGAGAAGGAAGGGCTGGGCGGGCTGGTAATGGGCGAGGGGCTCGGCCCCGCAGCTCCGGTGCCCGACGGCGAGGGCGAGGTTCTTCTCCCTGAAGGCGCGCTGGCGGACGAGGAAGGCAGTGCCGGCCAGATCGGCGGCGGCGGCTGAACCTTTCCGCTGGAGCCGGCCCCTTGAGCATCTTCCGACGATGTTGAACCGCCTTGCCGTTTCAACACCGTCGGAGACAGATGCTCAAGAGACTGGATGGACGAGCAACTGCATCCGTGGCGGTTTGAACCTTGCGGTTCATCCGCCACGAACGCTGGTCTAGCCCGCGTACGGGGCCGGCTTCATCGGGCCGCCGAAACT